>QKGW01000576.1 GCA_003250275.1 Alphaproteobacteria bacterium | reverse complement strand
CCGTTGATCCATTCCGAATGCCGTCTCACCAGCTGGGGCGACTGGCTGCGCGCCGCCGGGGCGCCGGACACCGAGGCGCCCGGCGGCTTCCGTTTCACCCATTCGGCGCACTCGTTGCGCGCTGCGGCCGACGGCCTCGGCATCGCGCTTGAAAACGACCTGATGGCCGCCGACTATCTCGCCGACGGTACGCTGGTGGTGCCGTTCGCGGTCAACTTTGTGGTGCCGCGCCCGGCGGGGTACTACTTCGTCTGCCCCGCCGAGAACCTCCTGCAGCCGAAGGTGCAGGCGGTGCGCGCCTGGCTCCGCGGCGAGTTCCGCGTTTCCGACGAGGAAGCGATGGCGCGCCCGCGCCTCGCCGTCGGCTAAGTCACCTCACCTCACCATACCGTCGACGCCTGCTGCATCGCGTCGATCATCAATTGCGCGACCTCGCCGGAGGACGCCGGATTCTGTCCGGTGATCAGCGAACGGCGCGAACGGCTCGGCGCTCTCGAACAGCGCGCCCAGTTCCTCAAGCCGGGTTTCGAGCAGGAACGGCACCTGCTCGGTGAGGCCGACCGCGGTCTCCTCGTCGTTGGTGAACGCGGTAACGCGCTTGCCCGCGACCAGCGGGTTGCCCTCCTCGTCGAGCGCGCCGATCAGGCCCGCCGGGCCGTGGCAGACCGCGCCGATGATCTTGTCGCCGCGCCACGCGCGGTTGAGCGCGGTGGCGAGCGCGGCGCTGGTGGGGAGATCCCACATCGTGCCGTGGCCGCCGGGGAGGAACACCGCGTCGTAAGCCGAGACGTCGACCGCGCCGACCTCGACGGTGTTCGCAAGATCGCCGAGCGCCTCGTCGTCGGCGAGGAAGCGCTGGGCGCTGTCGGGGATCGGGGTGCCGTCGGCGGTCGAGCGCGGGTCGATCGGCACCGGACCGCCCGCGATCGACGCCAGGGTGACGTCGGCGCCGGCGTCGACGAACGCGTAGTACGGCGTGGTGAGCTCCTCGAACCACAGGCCGGTGGGTTTGCCGCCCTCACCCATCGCGGCGTTGGAGGTGAGAACGATCAGGATGCGGGGTTTGATCATGTTCCGTCTCCGTTGCTGGCGTGAATACTGACTCTCTAATGAAATGAGGTGGCTGAGGCCAAAAGTCACGCCCGCGCGGCGCTCCTATCGACAACCGCGGCGGTGCACCTCATCTGCTTTGGGCGCATGTTCCCGATTCAAAATTCGAGGGCAGACACCATGGCGAATGCAATGACCGCCGCCGTTGCGCGGCTTTCGCGTCCGATCGTCCTTGGTTTGGTGTTTCTCGCGTTATCCATACCGCTTCCGGCGGCAGCGCAGACCGAAACGCCCGCGTCGAAATGGAATCTCCCCTACGTTCCCTACGAAGGCCAGGACGGCAAGGACGTCGTCTGGGTGCCGACGCCCGAGGCGCTGGTCGAGGAGATGCTCGACCTCGCCGAAATCAAACCCGGAGAAAAGCTGATCGATCTCGGTTCCGGCGACGGCCGCACGGTGATCGCCGCCGCCAGGCGCGGCATCGAGGCCCGCGGCGTCGAATACAACCCCGATCTCGTGCGCTATGCCAAGCAGCAGGCCGAAAAGGCCGGGGTCTCCGGCAAGGCCCGCTTCGAGCAGGCGGACATCTTCGAGACCGACTTCTCCGATGCCCAGGTCATCACGCTGTTTCTGCTGCCGAGCCTCAACGAGCGCCTGCGGCCGACGATCCTCCGCCTCAAGCCCGGCACCCGCGTGGTGTCGAACACCTTCGGCATGGGCGACTGGCCGGTGGACGACATGGTGACCCTCGAGAACGGCTGTTCCGCCTGGTGCACCGCGTTGCTCTGGGTGGTTCCCGCCGACGTCGAGGGCACCTGGACCGTCGACGGCAAGCCGCTTGCCCTCGATCAGAAGTTCCAGCTCTTCGAAGGTACGCTCGGCGGCCGGGCGATCAGCTTCGGGCGGGTGTGGGGCGAGGACCTGAGCTTCGTCCTCGACGGCGTCAAGTACACCGGCCACATCAACGGCAAGACGATCTCCGGGGTCACCTCGGCCGGCGGCGCGTGGACCGCCGAACGGCCATGAGCGCCCCCGAACCGACGCCGCGCGCCAGCCTTTCGGTGGTCGACGGCGTTGCGATGCTGGTCGGCATCGTCGTCGGCATCGGCATCTTCAAGACGCCGCAGATGGTCGCGGCCAACGTCGACAGCGACGCCGCGTTCGTCGCGGTATGGCTGGTCGGCGGCGTCGTCACCCTCGTCGGCGCGCTGGTCTACGCCGAACTCGGCGCCGCGTTTCCCAGCACCGGCGGCGAATACACCTTTCTCGGCCGCGCGCTCGGGCCGCGCGTCGCGCTTCTGTTCGCGTGGGCGCGGCTCACCGTGATCCAGACCGGCGCGATCGCTCTCGTCGCCTTCGTCTTCGGCGACTATGCCCAGCGCGTGTTGCCGCTCGGGCGGTGGGGGCCGAGCCTCTACGCGGCGGCGGCGATCGCGCTGTTCACCGCGGTCAACCTCAGCGGCACGCCGCAGGCGCGCGGCGTGCAGCGGCTGTTCTCCGGCCTCACCGTGCTCGCGGTGGTGGGAATCGCGGTCCTCGGCCTGACCGGCGCGCCGGTTCAGGCGACCGCGCCCGCTACCGCGAGCGGCGGCGCCGCCGGGCTCGCGATGGTGTTCATCCTCCTCACCTACGGCGGCTGGAACGAGATCGCCTACATCTCGGGCGAGCTGCGCGACGTGCGGCGCAGCATGGCGCGGGTGCTGGTGCTCGGCTGCGGCGCGGTGACGCTGCTCTACGTCGTCGCCAACCTCGCGTTCCTCCGCGCCCTCGGGCTCGAAGGGCTGCGTGCCTCCGACGCGGTGGCGGCGGACACCATGCGGGCGGTGTTCGGCGACGCCGGGGCGACGGTGCTCGCCGCGACGATCTGCTGCACCGCGCTCAGCACGCTGAACGCGACGATCTTCACCGGCGCGCGGCTCTACTACGCGATCGGCCGCGATCTGCCGGTGCTCGGGCGATTCGACCGCTGGAGTTCGCGCGGCAACACCCCCGCCAACGCGATCCTGCTGCAAAGCGTCCTCGCGCTCGCGCTGGTCGGCTTCGGCGCGGCGACGCGCGGCGGCTTCCAGGCGATGGTCGAATACACCGCGCCGGTGTTCTGGTTCTTCCTGCTGCTCGTCGGTGTGTCGCTGATCGTGCTGCGCCAGCGCGAGCCGGCGGTGGAGCGGCGCTTCCGCGTGCCGCTCTACCCGTTCACGCCGCTTCTGTTCTGCCTCACCTGCGCCTACCTGCTCTATTCGAGCGTGGTCTACGCGGGGCTCGGTGCGCTGCTCGGCGTCGCGGTGCTGGCGCTCGGTGCGCCGCTGTTGCTGCTGCGCCCGAAACCCGCGGCGACGCCCGGAGAATAGACCTCCGGGCACCGCTTCGGCTCAGGGATTGTAGGGCAGCCGTTCCGGCTCCGGCGTGCCGACGCGCTGCATCAGCCGGTGTTCTTCGGCGAGACCGCGGATCAGGCCCCAGCACATGAACAGCATGATCACCGAGAACGGCAGCGCCGCGATGATCGATGCCGCCTGAAGCGCGCCGAGGCCGCCCGAGAGCAGCAGGACCGCCGCGACGAATCCCTCGCCGAGCCCCCAGACGATACGGTGCGGCGTCGGCGGATCCATGTCGCCGACCGAGAGCAGGGTGGTGATCACCAGGGTGCCGGAGTCCGACGAGGTGATGAAGTAGGTGGCGATCAGAAGGGTCGCGACGCCCGAGAACAGCACGCCGACCAGCCCCGCGTCGAGGGCGTCGAGGGTTTCGTAAAGCGCGAGGGTGACGTCCTTCTTCACCGCGGCGCCGATGCCGCCGCCGCCCCAGAGCTCGATATGGAGCGCGGTGCCGCCGAACGCGGTGAGCCAGAGAATCGCGAGCAGCGCCGGCACCAGCAGCACGCCGAGGACGAATTCGCGCACCGTGCGGCCGCGCGAGATCCGCGCGATGAACATGCCGACGAACGGCGCCCAGGCAATCCACCAGCCCCAATAGAACGCCGTCCAGGAGTTCTGCCAGCCGCTCGTGCCCTCGGGCACCGCGCCGGCGTTGGTCCAGAACGACAACGGAATGAGGTTCTGGAGATAGTCGCCGATACCCTGGACGAAGAGGTTGAGGAGGAAGGCGGTGGGGCCGAACGCGAGGAAGAACGCGAGGATCGCGAGCGACAGCCAGAGGTTCAGCTCCGAAAGAATCTTCACGCCCTTGCCGACCCCCGAGACCACCGAGGCGGTGGCGATGCACGAGATCACCGCGATCAGCACGAGCTGCCAGGTGGAGTTCACCGGCAGGCCGAACAGCCGGTTGAGGCCGGTGTTCATCTGCACCACGCCGAAGCCGAGCGAGGTGGCGACGCCGAAGATCGTGCCGAATACCGCGAGCACGTCCGCCGCGTGGCCCCAGAAGCCGTAGATGCGGTCGCCGATCAGGGGATAGAGCACCGAACGCACCGAGAGCGGCAGCTTGCGCCGGTAGGCGAAGAACGCGAGCGACAGGCCGACGACGACGTAGATCGCCCACGGGTGCAGGCCCCAGTGGAAGAAGGTGAGGCGCATCGCGATCTGCGCCGCTTCGCGGGTGTTCTCCGCGCCCGGCTCGAGGAACGGATTGCCCTGGAAGTGGAACATCGGCTCCGCGATCGACCAGAACACCAGCCCGATGCCCATGCCTGCGCCGAACAGCATCGAGAACCAGGCGAAGTAGCCGAATTCCGGCTGCTGGTCGTCGTCGCCGAGTCTGAGGTCGCCGAAGCGGCTGAACAGGACGAAGAACGAAAAGCCGAGGAAGCCCGCGACGACGAGGATGTAGTACCACTTGAACAGGGCGATGATGCCGCTGCTCGCGCCCTGGAACCACTCCGCCGCGAGATCGGGGCTGAACGCGCCGAACATCACGAACAGGAAGGTGACGGCGAGCGCCACCGTCGCCATCACCGGGTTCAGGCCTTTGAAAATTCCCTTTTCCGCCCTCATCGGCCCGGCTCCGGCGCGACGTTCATGATGTCGTGCTCGGCCTCGCCGGCGGGATAGAATTCCTCGCCGACGTGCTGGCCGGAGCCGCCGACGGCGCGATAGGCCATCCGCCCCTTGACCTGGAAGCGGTGGTCGATCAGCGACACCGAGGGACGCCCGTTGACGGCGGGGCGCTGGCCGAGAAACACCGCGATCGGCACGCCGATGTTGGAGGTGCCGGTGGTGAGCCAGAGACGGCTCCATTCGAACTGGCCGCCGATGAACTCGACCTGACGCAGCACGCCGTCCATGCCGGCGATGAAATAGTCGCGCGCCGGGCGGTTGGGGAAGACGTGCACGGTGATGTAGGCGAGTTCGAGCTCGGTGACGAGCTCGGCGAGGGAGAACTCGCCGGTCTGATCGGCGGACACGTGCTTTTCGGTGTAGGGGTCGATCTTGACCGAAAGGTCTTCCGGGTCCGGATCGAAGCGCGGCAGATAGCGCACGTAGGCCGAGGTATCGGGCATGTGGTAGCGGGTGCGCACCAGGCGCAGGCGCGAAACGACGTCCTCCACCGATAACGCGCGGATCTCCTCTTCGCTCAAGCGCGCGGGGCGGACCTGGGTGTCTTCGGCCGGGGTCATGGTCGATGTCTCCAATGCAGAACGTTCCAGCTGGACTGGGTGGGTGGCCGGCCGGTCCACCCGCACTCAGGCCGGGCAGACCGCCGCGTAGAGGGCGGCGGGTTCGCCGCCGTCGATCCATCCTTCCGCCTCGGGCGGCGGGGCGGCGGGGTCGAGCACCGGGGCGCGGCGGCGTTTGGCGCAATCGACGTATTGCCAGAGGTCGAGCGGTTCGCCCTGGCGTGCGACGAGGATGGTCTTGGCGAGCACCACATCCGGCGCTTGCGGATTGGTGCGGGTGGCCGCACGGTCGGCCACCACCAGCGCATCGGTGCGCGGGATCGCCCGCGCCCAGAACTCGAAGACCCCATCGTAGGGCACCTCGATCACCACTTTCAAGTTTTCGGGCAGCGCCGCGGCGGTGCGGTCGGCCCAGGTGTAACGGTCCCACTGGGTGTAGGCGATCATGCCGAGACCCGCGGCGAGGAGGATCACGGCCTTGGGCGCGCGCCGTCCGAACAGCCGGAAGGCGAGCATCGCCAGACCGGCGGCGGCGAAGGCCATACACGCGACGATGACGATTTGCAGCAGCATCGGGGCCTCGTTCAGGTAATGAGATCGCGGAGTTGGGCGGGGGCGCGGCCGCTCGCCTCGGCGGCCTGCGCGAGGAACAGTTCGGCGGCGGCGAGGGCGTCGGCAAGCGCGTCGTGGGCGTGGTGGTGCGGCATTCCGTAGCGGCGGCGGCAGGCGTCGAGGCGCAGCGCGCCCTCGGGGATCACCGCTTCGGTGCGGGTGAGGCGGCGCTTGGCGAGCTTGAGGGTGCAGACCCACGGCGTCGCGAGCGGGTGACCGTAGACCGCGCGGCAGGCGCGCGAGAGAAACGCGCGTTCGACCGCCGAGTGGTGCGCGATCGGGATCCGCCCGGTGAGCGCGGCGAGCAGCGGTGGCAGCGCCTCGGACAGCGGTTCGGCGCGGGCGAGCACGTCGTCGAGGAGGCCGTGGACCTTGGCCGCCTCGTCGCTCACCGGGCGGGTCGGGCGCACCAGATGGTGCTCGGCCCCGGCGAGGCGGACGCGCCCCGCGACCACCGGCACGAAGCCGATGCTGACGATCTCGTCGGTGCGCGGGTCGAGGCCGGTGGTCTCGATGTCGACGGCGAGGAACTCGGCGCGGGTGTACGGCGTGTCGGGCGTCGGCGTGTCGGTCCGGTAATAGGACTTGAGCGGCCCCGGCGGGCAACGCATCGCCAGACTCCATCGGTAGAGATCGCCGCCGAACAGGCGTGGCCACACGGTTGGTCGTCCTCGGTTTTTTAGATGGTGGGGTGGGACGGGGGCGGAAACAAGCGGAAATCAGAAGCGGCTGAGCTGGTAGGCGGAGGCCATCGACGCCTGCATGTCCTTGACCACCTGGAAGGCGCTCTTGAGGTTGCCGCGTTCGAAGCTCGACAGTTCTTTCGGAAGAAGCAGGTTGTCGGCGGGGAGACCGTCGCGCATCTGGCGCGCCTGGTGCCGGAGCCGGGTGATGCCGATGAATTCGAGCGCGTCCTTGAGGTCCATCGCGCCCTGGCGGCTGACCGCGCGGGAATCGATCGCGCCGAGCAGGCGGTCCTCGGTGTTGACCGCGTCGATCCCCGCCGCGAGGGCGTAGATCCGCGCGAGGTCGACGATCGGCACCACGCCGTTGTGCTTGAGGTCGAGGGTCTGGTTCTCGCCGCCGCCGTAGACCAGCACGAGGCCGCGGAAGAAGCCGATCGGCGGTTCGTGCTGCATCGCGTTCGACGCCATGTGGGCGAGGAAGATGTGGTTCTTGCGGCTCGCGTCGTGGATTTCGGCGCGCAGTTCGTCCCACAGCGCGGCGGCGCCGCCGACCGGGCGGAGGTCGAAGAAGATGCACGAGAGCATCAGCGCCTTCGGTTCCGGCTCCTCGATCCAGCGGCGGAAGTAGCGCTTCCACACCCTGAGCGGCTGCCGCCATTCGGCGGTGCGCGCCATCATCTCGCCGGGGCAGTAGACGTAGCCGCAGGCGTTGAGGCCGTCGTTGACGAAGGTTGCGAGGCGTTCGAAGTAGGTGCCGTGCGCGGCTTCGTCGTAGGCGTCGTCGAGGATCAGGCAGTTGTCCTGGTCGGAGAGCGCGGTCTGTTCCTGCCGCCCCTGAGAGCCCGCCGCCATCCACACGTAGGGCACCGGCGGCGGCCCGAGCTCGGCCTCGGCGAATTTCAGCAGAACCTGGGTGAGCGCGTCGGTGAGCGCGGTGATGACGTGGCCGATCGCGTGCGCGGTCGCGCCCGCCTCGCACATCTGCCCGACGATCGACGGCACCCGCGCGGCGAGCGCGGGCAGCGCCGCCGCGTCCGCGGCCTCGTGGATGGCGTGGGCGAGGTAGAGCGGCGAGGAGGTGTGCGCGTCGATCAGGGTCGAGGCGGTGAGGCAGCCGACCAGCCGGCCCTTGTCCATCACCGGCAGGTGGTGGATGTCGTGGCGGCTCATCGTCAAGAGCGCGTTGAAGGCGAGGTCCTGCGCCGCGATCGAGCGCGGCGACGGGGTCATCACCTCGGCCACCGGGGTTTCGGGCGGCAGCGCGCCCGCGACCACCTTGTTGCGCAGGTCGCGGTCGGTGACGATGCCGACGAGCGCGTCGCCGTCGACGATCAGCGCGGCGCTGACCCGCGCGTCGCGCATCACCTCCGCGGTCTCGCGGATCGTCGCCGCGACCGGGGCGGACACCGGGCCGCGCACGAGCAGGTCGCCGACGCGGCGGGAGAGCAGGTCGAAGGTCTTGCCGTGCAGCGCCGCGCCCTGCGCTGCGCCGAGCGGGCCGCCGTCGAACGCGGCGAAGAAGTAGGCGAACGCCGGATGGGTGCGGCGCAGCGCCTCGAAGCGCGCGACCGGCAGCATGTAGAGCAGGCAATCCTCGATCGCGACGGTGCGGTTGGTCGACACCCCGCCGCGCAGCAGCGCGCGCACGCCGAAGCAATCGCCCTCGCCGAGGCGCGACAGGAGTTCGCCGAAGCGCGAACGGCTTTCCACCGCGCCGGAGCGGACGATGTAGAGATGCGCGACCGGATCGTCGGGATTGGCGATCACCCCGCCCTTGCGCACGTAGGAGACCTCGATCGCGCGTGCGGTGTCGCCGAGGGCGGGCTCGGGGAGAAGGTCGAAGGGGTGATGCGCACCCAGGAACGCGCGAACCTCAAGGATTTCCGGAGTCACGGCCGGGCTCCCGAAAAAGGGAAGGGCGAACCCCAGATATGGGGTTCGCCCGCGTGGTTGCGGAGAGGTCAGTGGACGTGGGCGCGGCTCGCGCCGGACGGCACGCGGATGTGCTCGACGAGATCCTGCACTTCCTTCGGCGGCGCCGCCGTCGCCTTGGAGACGACGTAGGTGACCGCGAAGTTGAGGACCGCGCCGACGGTGCCGATGCCCTCGGGCGAGATGCCGAACAGCCAGTTCTCCGGCACGTTCTTCGCCATCGGGGTGATGAAGATCCCCTTGAAGTAGAGGATGTAGCCGAAGGTGAAGACGAGGCCGGTGAGCATCCCGACGATCGCGCCCTCGCGGGTGACGGTCTTCGAGAAGATGCCCATCAGGATCGCGGGGAAGAGCGACGCCGCGGCGAGGCCGAAGGCGAACGCCACCACCTGTGCGACGAACCCGGGCGGGTTGTAGCCGAGGTAGCCGGCGATCAGGATCGCGACCGCGGCGGCGGAGCGTCCGACCATGAGTTCCTGCTTCTCCGACATGTCGGGTGTGAGCGCGCCCTTGAACACGTCGTGCGAGATCGCCGAGGAGATCACCAGAAGCAGACCCGCGGCGGTGGAGAGCGCGGCGGCGATCGCACCCGCGGCGACCAGCGCGATCACCCAGTCCGGCAGCCCGGCGATTTCCGGATTGGCGAGAACCATGATGTCGCGGTCGACGTGGAGCTCGGAGCCCTTCCAGCCGAACTCGGCGGCCTTGGCGGCCATCGCCGGGTTGGCGTCGTTGTAGTACTGGATGCGGCCGTCGCCGTTCTTGTCGGTGAACTTGAGAAGGCCGGTCTGCTCCCAGCGCTGGAACCACTCGGGGCGCTGTTCGTAGACGATGTTGGATTCCGCCTGGCCCACCGCGCCATGCTGGATGGTGGTGGTGAGGTTGTAGCGCGCCATCGCGCCGACCGCCGGAGCGACGGTGTAGAGCAGCGCGATGAACACCAGCGCCCAACCCGCCGACGAGCGCGCGTCGCGCACCTTCGGCACGGTGAAGAAGCGCACGATCACGTGCGGCAGACCGGCGGTGCCGATCATCAGCGCCATGGTGATCATGAAGATGTCGATGGTGCTCTTGTTGCCGTCGGTGTAGGCCGAGAACCCGAGATCGGTGACGACGGTGTTGAGACGGTCGAGCAGATGACCGCTGCCGTCGGAGAGCATCGAGCCGAGGCCGACCTGTGGCAGGATCTGGCCGGTGAGCTGCATCGAGATGAAGATCGCCGGGATCGTGTAGGCGATGATCAGCACGACGTACTGCGCCACCTGGGTGTAGGTGATGCCCTTCATCCCACCGAGCACCGCGTAGACGAACACCACGCCCATGCCGACGATGAGGCCGGTGGTGATGTCGACTTCGAGGAAGCGCGAGAACACGATGCCGACGCCGCGCATCTGGCCGGCGACGTAGGTGAAGGAGATGAAGATCAGGCAGACCACCGCGACCATGCGCGCGGTCTTGGAGTAGTAGCGGTCGCCGATGAACTCCGGCACGGTGAACTTGCCGTATTTGCGCAGGTAGGGCGCGAGCAGCATCGCGAGCAGCACGTAGCCGCCGGTCCAGCCCATCAGGTAGACCGAGCCGCCGTAGCCGAGGAAGGCGATCAGGCCCGCCATCGAGATGAACGACGCCGCGGACATCCAGTCCGCGCCGGTGGCCATGCCGTTGGCGATCGGATGCACGCCGCCGCCGGCGATGTAGAACTCGCCGGTGCTGCCGGCGCGGCTCCAGAAGGCGATGCCGATGTAAAGCGTGAAGGTGAAACCGACGACGATGTAAGTGAGGAGGGTCAGATCCATGCTATCTCTCCCTCACTCTTCGTTGACGCCGTGTTCATGGTCGATCCTGTTCATGCGCCAGGCATAAAAGAAGATCAGGACCACAAACGTATAGATTGAGCCTTGCTGAGCGAACCAGAAGCCCAGCTGGTACCCGCCGATGCTGATGGTGTTCAGCTGGTCGACGAGGATGATTCCAAATCCATAACTGACGATAAACCAAACGAAGAGGCATCCGAGAATCAACTTGATGGATGCCGACCAATGCGACTCCGCATTCATGGCTTCGTCCGTGGATTCCATGTAATTCTTCATGCAGTGAATCCTCCCAGCTTCGAGATTTGCTTATGGTGGTCACTCGTAGCCGCTGTATCAAGGAACCGTGGAGAAGAAACCCCAACGGCGCTGGTTTGATTACATGGAGATTGGGATGCTTTAAAAAAAGAACGCCGCTTTTGCACAAAAGAACGAGCGCAACCAGAGGTGATGCATATCAATGGGTTCCGTAACGAAACTCATATGCAACAGCAAAAAGATATATACATAAAGGGTGGGTATACGGGGCGGGTTTCGGGGCGCGGAAAAATTTCCTGCGTCCGACGGCGCAGGCGGGCGCGATCCGGCGGCGCCGGAAAAAACAAGGGCGGCCGATGCCGCCCCGATACACAGTCGCCAGGGCTGCCACAGGCCCGTCCAGGGGCGGGAGAGGGTCACTGGCACTTCTTCCCCTCTCCCAATTCTGATCTTGATGATCTGTGGCCACTTTCGAATGCAGCCGCAGGGTCGATACATTCCCTCTAGACTCGCACCCGCGTACGCTGACGGAGGCGCTCATAGAGTTGCACCTCGGCCTCGTGCGAGATCTCGACAGTTACGGCAAAGGCTTGGTGTCCCGTGTCGCCAGCCCATCCACCTGCGCAGCGCACCACCAAATAATATGTGTCTCCATAATTCTGAATATCACGTGAGAAGACAACGCTGGCTGTTTGCAAACTAGATTTCTCTCGAAGCGTAGAGCTTGGCGTTAGGTCACAATTAAAGCGGTTCTCTACCTTGGGGAAAGGTCCTTCATCGGATGTTCTCTGCCGAAAATGTTCGAAGATCAGATCAGGGGTGCAGCCGCGAATGAGCCGGAAACCCATCGAAATACCATTGTAGTCGAGGCGGCTATGCCTCACTGGCGGATCATAGGCCAAGCTGATACGGATGGTGCGGCGCCCCCGTTCTGTTTGGAATGCTTCCGGGATCGGGATCTGATAGACCGCGAAATGATCGACCGCAAGGTCATCCTCTGCATAGAGAATGACGCGCGCATCATCGGAAAAAACCGCGCGCTCCACATCAACTAACCCGTGGCCACAGACATCCAAAGCTGCCTTGTCGCCGAGTGGCGCAAGCCGACGCACGGCTTCTTCAGGTGGGTTTGAACTACTTGCAAGCAGAACCCGTACAAGGTTAGCAGAGGCGTCCGGAAACCGAGCCAAAATTTGGCTAGCTTTGAACGCAACGAGAGGTGCCGCGTAAGAGGTTCCGGAATATGTGGCGAATAGACGGTCGATCGGGCGGTAATAAAGTGACATGGCTCCTGCTTCCGGCCACGCCTCACCGCCCTGAAGTTCTATAGCTCGACCGTTATAGATTAAGGTGCCCCCGATATCCGTGAAGTCGGGCTTGATGGCGCCACGTGCACCGGGGCCGACACGGGAAAAGGGCGAAGGCTCATTGGCTTCGGTAATTGGCCGAAGGTCAACGTCGTCGTTGGCCTGCGGCCCCAGGCCGTTGCCATGCGCGAGGGCACCAACCGTAACGATATTCATACCACCGGCGGGTTCACACAGCCGGTTCCCGGGCTCCAGGAGATAGCGGGGGTACTCGGTGACAGCCTCCTCGATGCGACCGCCGCCGCGCGGTGAGTGATTGCCTGCCGAAACGATAATGACGATATCTAATTCACGCACCAGCTCATCAAGCGTCTGTGCCCACGGACCAACCTTTGTGCCCTCAATTAACTTTTTTCGATCGCCAAGAGCGATGACGAAAATCCGGCACCCAAACTCCTCGTGAAGGCGGGTGATCGCCTCACGCATGAGACGCGGCACTAGACGGGCGTTGGGAAAGCAACCATGGTTATCGACCACCTTGGCTGAACACAGCCTCGCGTAGCGGATCAGGCTGCCTTGGCTGAGTTGCGCACGTAGATCGCCAAAGGTCGCCATGCCCCCAACAAATGTGCCGTGCCCCCACTCGTCAGCCGTGCCGAGTGTTTCCGGGACGGCGATAGCGCCAGCGATAATATCTTCGATCAAGGGATGGTCGTTGACCCCGCTATCGATCACACCGATGAGCGGCAATTCGTCATCGACCTCTGACCGCTCGGGCAATTCTCCCAGTGTGAGGTCAATCAAATTTCCAGTAACGAGATCGGGTTCAGGCGGGAGGTCTACCTCTGCGATTTCCTCGACGTTGAGTAGGGTTCGCGCAACCGCACCATCGCACCTCAAACGCAGCATGGTGATATTGGGACCTATATGACGATCCAGTTCCTCCGCACCGCGTGCGTCGGCGTAGCGTGCAATATCATCAAGTTTACGTTCGCGTAACGCCCGATGTCCTAGATCCCACAACTCAATGTCGAGGACATAGATTTCGCCAGAACGAAAGTCATCGGCCTCGACTAATCCGGCTTCTCTTGCTCTCACGCCGATACGATCTCGTGGAGAAACCTCGGCAATAGCTTCTACATTGGCAATAAAGGCTGCGTACGAAGGGTTCTTCTGCCCTCCCGGGGTGCCCTGCCCATAGGCATTAAGCTTGCGCCGAAATTCACCCAGTTCTTCGCTAGATGAAAAAAGGACGAGTGTGCGGTCCTCATCGCTCGACAGGACGGTAAGCCCAACGTTCGCCCATTCTTCTTCAAGCAGAGCACCACTCATTTGGACTCGCAGAATAAGCGCAGGATTGACCGCATCGGGTCTTCTGCGCCGCTGCTGCGTGATGATGGCTTCGTTAAGCTCTTCGGTTAGCCGACGGCTATGCCCCCCTGGGTTACGCTGTGGCGGAGGCCCACCTCCTCCCGTTTTACGACGAGGGAAGCGCTCGGGAAGCCGAATAAGCGCAAGATGGTCGTAGTGAGCCAAGGTGGCAACTCGTCATGCGGGGGTCATGCGCAACGAACGCCGCCGCCGTCTGCGCTCATCGGTCAGGGCTGCCAGAAAATCCTTCTCCTCCACGAGGTTCTTCCTATCGATGATGGAGGTTTTGATCGCCTGGACGCAAACTCGTTCTAGCTCGGCATAAGAAAAGCCGTCAAGTTCTTGGAGGTATGTCTCAGGATTGAAGTTCAGGGATACATTTTTGAACTTCATTCGTAAGAACCGGGCCGCCATCCGGCGGTTGGGCCGGTCGAACCAGATCACTTCGTCAAAACGCCGCCAGATTGCAGGGTCGAGAGACTGGTCGAAGTTGGTAGCAGCGACTAAGAACCCCTTAGGCTGGATGCGGTCGATAAAGATGAGCAGGCTGTTAACGACGCGCCGTAGCTCGCTATGCTCGCCGTCCTCACTGCGGGCGCGGGCAAGAGCATCGAACTCATCGAAGAATAGGACGGAAGGCTGCTTGCGGGCGAACTCGAAAATTTTACGGATGTTGTTTGCCGTCTCGCCGAGGTAGGAAGAGATCAGTCGGTCGATCTTGACGATATAAAGCGGAAGGCGAAGCTCGGCCGCAAAGATCTCCGCGCAGAGAGTCTTGCCGCATCCCGGAGGCCCGCAGAAGAGAAGCTTTGATCGGATACCCAGCCCACGCCGCCGAATTTCATCCTCGTGCTGATATTCGCGCAGTAGCGAGAGGAAGATACGCACGTTATCGGGTGCTAGGATAATGGCCTGCTTGTTGTGCGTCGGCTCGATTAGCTCGATGAAATCGCCCGCTGCTTCAGGAAATGGAATGAGTGGTGCCAGTGCCTTTGGCTTGACACGCCGCGACGGCCCTGCGTCTAACGATTTGCGCAAGGAGCGTGCGAGGACACGATTGTTCTTCTTTTCTTCTTCGTCGATGATCTGTTCAGCAACGGCGCGAAAGTCCTCTTCCCGACCGTAGCTTGCCAGAAGTTTTTTCATCAACTCACCGCGCGCCATGGTTGCCGCACCACCTCAATCCAATTTTTCCTACCATAGCCGCTCCGCGACAACGCGTCAGTAAATTTGACCCGAGCCCTTCCGTGGCGGCGGCTCTGGTGTAGCTCGCCATGGTGCATAACCCTTTCTATATGGGCGCGTTACTGACGCGCGGCTTTGCTCGTTCGTATCGAAAGAATGGAGAGGGGCGACAAAATGCCCGCCGTGTCCCGCCTGCATCCGCTCACTGCTGCAACCCATCTGCAACCTGGAATGTTCCATTAAAAGCAAAGGGCGGCATGAGCCGCCCTGTAACTTATTGATATTTCAATGGTGCCCCCGGGGAGACTCGAACTCCCACGTCCGCAAGGACAACAGATTTTGAGTCTGCCGCGTCTACCGGTTCCGCCACAGGGGCATGGAGGAAAACCCTCGAAGTTCGCCGACTATATGTGGCTGGCGAGGGGCGTCAAGTAAAACGAAACGGGCGGCCCGAAGGCCGCCCGTCCGCAAGGTGCGAGGCGCGGATTACGCGGCCTTCTGCATCTCCGCCTTCGGCGCCGGAGCCGGGGCCTTGTTGAGCGGCCACATGGTCTTGCCGTACATCTCGTTGACCACCTGGGCGAGGCCGGTGTAGAGCGCGGCGAACGCGGTCAGCATACCTTCCCAGCCCGCGAGGGTGTGGAAGACGTGGGAGATCTCGGAGCCGTGGGTGGCGTTGCCGAGGACCAAGAGGGCGAACAGCACGACGAGCAGGCCGAAGGTCACCTGCAGGGCGGTGTTGGCGCGGAAGGTGCAGTAGAACAGCACCGTCGACATCGCGCCCCAGATGCCAAGGAAGAACGCCATCGAGGTCGGGCTCGCCGGGGTGATGCCGGTGACCATCTTCGGCAGCATGATCAACATGCAGAGCGAGATCCAGAAGCAGCCGTAGGAGGTGAAGGCGACGGTGCCGAAGGTCGCGCCCTTCTTCCACTCCATCCAGCCGACGAACAGCTGGGCGAGGCCGCCGTAGAACAGGCCCATGCCGAGGATCATCGAATCCAGGCCGAAGAAGCCGGCGTTGTGGGCGTTGAGCAGGAAGGTGGTCAGGCCGAAGGCGCAGAGGCCGAGCGGCGCGGGATTCGCGGTGGTGTCGGCGATGACGGTCTTCGGCGCCGACGGGTCGATGGACGGTGCACTCATTGGGTTCTCTCCAGCTTGCGGTGCCTGGGAGGCCTTTCCCAGACGATCGTATCGTTGGTTCCTAGAGCCCGGCGCACGGTTCCCCCAGAGCGGGTCGGATGGCCATACGGCGCGGCGTCGCCTAACTTGGAATTATGTCAAGTATCCGGCGAACGGCCTGACCGATAAGCAAACGGCCCGTAGTGTTTCCCCTCCAAGAACGATTCCAAATTGGAATTGCGCTCCCCCCGAGGACGCCCCATTCGGGTACGGCTCCAGCTCGTCGAAGGCCCGCATCATAGTCGCTGCCCGCGCGAAATCAATCCCCGAAATGATCGTTTTTTGCGATATTTTTGATCGTTTCCGTAAATCATTGCGCCGCCTGGAATTTTTCCAGGCGGCGCAACAAAAGCCGAGAGTTTTCGGGCGGTTGGATCGGGCTCAGGCGGCCATCGGCAGGGTCTCGAGGGCGCGTTCCTGGCGCGGCGCGCGCACGATCAGCCCGAGTCCCGCCGCGAAGAAGCACAGCACCGCGGTGATCAGGAAGGCCGCGCCGTAGCCGCCGGTGTGGTCGAGAATCCACCCCGCCGCGAGCGGGCCGGAGACGCCCGCGACGCCCCACGCGGTGAACAGGATCGCGTAGTTGAAGCCGAGGTTGCGGGTGCCGTAGAAGTCGCCCACCGCCGACGGATAGACCGCGAGCATCGCGCCGTAGGAGAAGGTGATCACCATCGAACCGGCGAGGATCGTCGCGAAGCTGTCGAAGTGCGAGAACATCAGGAGCGTCGCGCCCTGCAGCAGGTAGAGCATCGCCATGGTGCGGCCGCGGCCGATCTTGTCGGAGACGAAGCCCGCCACCGGACGCCCGAGCGCGTTCGCAATCGCGATCATCGCGACCAGGGCGACGCCCATGTTCGCGCCGGTCTGCAGGGTCGCGATCTTGGCGAGGTGGCCGATCAGCATCAGGCCGGTCATCGAACCCGCGAGGAACATCAGCCAGAGCAGGTAGAACTGCGGGGTCTTGAGCATCTCGCGCCAAGTGTAGTCGTTCGACGACGACGCCTGCGCCGCCGCCGGAGTGGCGGCCGCGGCGGGCACCGCAAGGAACTGTGCGAACAGCACGATCATGAGGCCGAAGCCGACGCCGAGGAGCTTGAAGGTGGTGAACATCCCGTAGCTCGCGATCAGCGCCTTGGTCAGCGGCGCGATGTAGAGCGAGGCGAGGCCGAAGCCGGTCACCACGATGCCGGTGATCAGGCCTTTCTGCGCCGGGCGGAACCACTTGATCGCCGCCGGGGTGGTGGCGGAGTAGCCCATGCCGATGCCCGCGCCGGTGAGCACGCCGAAGCAGAGGATCACGCCGGTGAGCGTCGGGAACATCGACGACAGCACCAGGCCCGCGCCGGTGAGCACGCCGCCCATGGTGGCGACGATGCGCGGCCCGAACAGGTCCTGCAGCTTGCCGCCGACGAGCATCACGAGCGCGAACATCGCGATCGCGACGGTGTAGGGCAGCGACGCCTCGAAGGCGGTCCACTTGTAGGTGCTGCTGAGGTTCGCCGAGAAGATGCTCCAGGTGTAGAGCACGCCGAACATCAGGTTGATGCACAAGCCCGCGGCGACGACGATCCAGCCGCGATTGAATCCGTTGGCCATAGGTTCCCCTCCTGGTCTCGGTGGCGCACGGCACGCGGCCGCGCGGCGGTTTGCCTCCGATCGTTACTTGCAACAATCGGAAATAAACCGTGATGATGTCTTATCCGGTTTCCAGAGAAACGCCACGAAGGACGGCCCTCTCCCCATGAGGGCGATGTTTGCCTTGGCTTCATTCAAATATCAAAACAATATTGTGAATCACCTCCATAACGAATTGTTTCAAATATTATGGGCGGAGGATTTTTTGTTTGATCGCGGCGGCTTGCGGGGCGCGCCAACCCATCCGGGCAGGCGCGAGACTCGCCTTCCCCATTGCGATCGCATATACTTTTCGAAGGTACCCGGGCGCCGTCCGGGACGGTTGAGGGAGGTGACGATGATCTCCGAACATGCAGCCCTGATCTACACCATGGTCCTGGTTTCCGCCGCGGACCGCGACATGACCGATTCCGAACTCAGGGTGATCGGCACCGACGTCACCTCGCTGCCGGTGTTCCGCGGGTTCGACCACAGCGAGCTTCCGGGCATCACCGAGGACTGCGCCCAGCTCCTCGACCAGGAGGACGGGCTCGAACGCGCCCTCGACCTGATCCGCGTGGCGTTGCCGGTGAAGTTGCGCGAAACCGCCTACGCGCTCGCGTGCGACGTCGCGGTCGCCGATGGCCGGGTCGGCCAGGAAGAGCTCAGGATGCTCGAAATGATCCGCCACCGCCTCGACGTCGACCGCCTCACCGCAGCCGCGATCGAACGCGGCGCCAAGGCCCGCGCCGTCGCCGCGTAATCTCCGGAAGCCCGCGTCAGACCTTTGCCAGTCCGCCCAGGAAGGCTTCGACGTCGCGCTTGAGCGTTTCCGCGTCGGCTTCGAGATCGGCGGAGAGCTGCATCATCCGGTCGGCAACCCCGCCGGTTTCTTGCGCGAGCCCCGAGACCTGGGCGACGTTGCCGGTGAGTTCCGCGTTGCCGCTCGCCGCCTCGGCGATGTTGCGGGCGATTTCGCCGGTCGCCGCGCTTTGTTCCTCGACCGCCGCGGCGATCGAACCGACCACCTCGTCCATTTCCTCGATCACCTTGCGCACCACGCCGATCGCCGCAACCACTTCGCCGGTGGTCTGCCGCACGCCGTCGATCTGGCTCTGGATGTCGCCGGTGGCCCTGGCGGTTTGATTGGCGAGATTCTTCACCTCGCCCGCGACCACGGCGAAGCCCTTGCCGGCGTCGCCGGCGCGCGCCGCCTCGATCGTCGCGTTGAGCGCGAGCAGGTTGGTCTGGTCGGCGATGTCGGTGATCAGGGCGAGCACGTCGCCGATGCGGCCGCTGGCGCTTTCGAGTTCGCCGACGTTGCCGCTCGCGGTTTCGATGCGCTCCACCGCACGGCGTGAGATCGTGCGGCTGTCCTGCACGCGGCTGCTGATTTCGCGCGTCGAAGCCTCCAGCTCCTCGGTTGCTCCCGCGACCGCGTTGACGTTGGCGGCGGATTCCTCAGCCGCGTGCGCCGCCGCATTGCTTTGGGTGACGGTCTCGCGCGCCGCGCCCGCGAGGTCTCCGGCGGTACCGCGGACGTCGGTCACCGCGCCTGCGAGGCGTTCGAGGGCATGGCCGATGGCGTCGTCGAAGCTGCGCGTCAAACGCTCGCGTTCCCGCGCGCGGATGAGTTCGGCCTCCTGCTGGCGCTTCGCTTCGGCCTCCAGCCGCTCCGCCTCGACGAGGCCAAGGCGGAAGCCTTCCACGGCGCGCGCCATCACGCCGATTTCGTCGCGGCTGTCGGTGTCGGGCACGACGAGATCGCGCGCGCCCGCGGCCATGCGATCCATCGTCGCGGTGATGCGGTCGAGGGGGCGCGAGACCGACCGCGCGATCCACGCGGCGGCGGCGGCAAATCCGAGCGCAATGACGACGACGAGCCCGAGGGTGATTGCGGTGAAGCGCGTGCGAATGGCCTCGAGGCTCGTCGCGGCGTCGGAGGCTTCGCGCGCGGCGACGGTGTTGATTTCGTCGACGGCGCCAGCGGCATCGGCGAACGCCGCGTCCGCCGCCTCCTGCGCCGCGCGGGACTCGCCGTTGGCTTTGACGTAGTCGCCGAACGCCGCGAGGTAGGCATTCGCGTCGTCGGTGGCGCGGCGCGACTGGACCGGGTCGAGACCGAGGGACGCGAGCGCGGCGACCATGCGCTCGTGCGCCGTGCGCGCGCGGTCGAGGTACTTCGGGTCCTGCCGCAGCATGTAGTCCTTCTCGTGGCGGCGCAGGGTGAGGATGTCGACGAGGATGCGGTCGCTGCCGAGCGCCTTGCCGACGTCCTCGAGGGCGTGCACGCGGCCGCGCAGGGCGCCCTGTGCGCCGTCGTTCTCGGTGAGGCCCTTGGCCGTTTCGGCGGCGACCACGGCGTCGAACGCCGTGCCGAAACGCACCATTGCGGCGTCGAGACGGGTGCGCGGGACGTCGAGTTTGTGATCGGTGTCGAGCGCGCCGATGTCGTCGAGGGCGGTATGGGCGCTGTTCAGAGCGGCGCGGGCGGCATCGGCGTCGGCGCTTTGATGACGCAGAAGGAAGGCCTTGCCGCGCTGCTCGACTTCGAGCGCGGCGACCTGCATCCGCGCGGCGGCGGCGGCAAGCCCGTCATAGCGGGAGCGGCGCTCGGCCTCATGCCCGGTGAGGGCGTTGCTGATGGCGAAGGCGGCGGTGACGAGCAGAATTCCGGCAATGCCGAGCCCCGCCATGGCGCCGACACGCGTCTTGACCGTTCCGAACGCCATGAGCTCCTCCCGAGTCTTGTCGCTTTCAGACATTTACAAATGGGAATGCATACGCCGTGCCGTTGCACGAAGTTAAAAAAACCCGGCCTCCGTGAGGAGGCCGGGCCTTTTGCCGGGTTGTGGCGTTGGGGAGCGAGGCTTAGAAGCCCATGCCGCCCATGCCGCCCATGCCGCCCATCGCGCCCATGTCGGGCATCGCCGGGGCCGGGTGCTTCTCCGGCGCGTCGCCGACCATCGCCTCGGTGGTGATGAGCAGACCGGCGATCGACGCGGCGTCCTGGAGGGCGTGGCGCACGACCTTGGTCGGGTCGATGATGCCGGCCTTCACCATGTCCTCGTACTTGCCGTCCTGGGCGTTGAAGCCGAAGGTGGCGTCGTCGTTCTCGAGGATCTTGCCCGCGACCACCGCACCGTCGAAGCCGGCGTTCTCGGCGATCTGACGCACCGGCGCCTGCAGCGCGCGGCGGATGATCTCGATGCCGACCTTCTGGTCGCCGTTGGAGACGCTCAGGCTCTCGAGGGCCTTGGTGGCCTTGAGCAGGGCAACGCCGCCGCCCGGGACCACGCCTTCCTCGACCGCAGCGCGGGTGGCGTGCAGGGCGTCGTCGACGCGGTCCTTCTTCTCCTTCACCTCGACCTCGGTCGCACCGCCGACCTTGATCACCGCAACGCCGCCGGCGAGCTTCGCAAGGCGCTCCTGGAGCTTCTCGCGGTCGTAGTCGGAGGTGGCGCTTTCGATCTGGGCGCGGATCTGGTTGCAGCGCGCTTCGATCTCTTCCTTGGAGCCGGCGCCGTCGACGATGGTGGTGTCTTCCTTGGTGATCACCACCTTCTTCGCGGTGCCGAGCATGTCGAGGGTCACGGTGTCGAGCTTGATGCCGAGCTCGTCCGAGATCACCTGGCCGCCGGTCACGGTCGCCATGTCGCCGAGGATCGCCTTGCGGCGGTCACCGAAGCCCGGCGCCTTGATCGCCGCGACCTTGAGGCCGCCGCGCAGCTTGTTGACCACGAGGGTGGCCAGAGCCTCGCCTTCGATGTCCTCGGCGATGATCAGGAGCGGCTTGCCCGACTGAACCACGGCCTCGAGCACCGGCAGCATCGGCTGGAGCGAGGTGAGCTTGGTCTCGTTGATGAGGATGAACGGGCTCTCGAGCTCGGCCACCATCTTCTCGGCGTTGGTGATGAAGTACGGCGACAGGTAGCCGCGGTCGACCTGCATACCCTCGACGACGTCGAGTTCGGTATCGAGGCCCTTGGCCTCTTCCACGGTGATCACGCCTTCGTTGCCGACGCGCTCCATCGCCTGGGCGATGATCTTGCCGATTTCGGCTTCGCCGTTGGCGGAGATGGTGCCGACCTGGGCGATCTCGCCGTTGGTCGAAACTTCCTTGGAGGTGCCCTTGATCGCGTTGACGACGGCCTCGACCGCCATGTCGATGCCGCGCTTCAGGTCCATCGGGTTCATGCCCGCGGCGACGGCCTTGCAGCCTTCGCGGACGATCGCCTGAGCGAGAACGGTCGCGGTGGTGGTACCGTCACCGGCCATGTCGTTGGTCTTGGAAGCGACTTCCTTGACCATCTGCGCGCCCATGTTCTCGAACTTGTCGGCGAGCTCGATTTCCTTCGCCACCGAGACGCCGTCCTTGGTGATGCGCGGCGCACCGAACGACTTGTCGAGGACGACGTTGCGGCCCTTCGGGCCGAGGGTCACCTTCACCGCGTCGGCGAGGATGTCGACGCCGCGCAGCATACGCGACCGGGCGTCGGTGGAAAATTTGACTTCTTTGGCAGCCATGATGCGTTCCTCTTGGCTTTACGTGTGAACGAAATCCGGGTCCTAGCGAGTCCTGTCCGGGATCAGCCCAGGATGCCGAGGATGTCCGATTCCTTCATGATCAGGACGTCTACACCGTCGATCTTGACCTCGGTGCCCGACCACTTGCCGAACAGCACCTTGTCGCCCTTCTTCACGTCGAGCGGGGTGACCTTGCCGTCCTCGGAGCGGATGCCGGTGCCGACAGCGAGGATCTCGCCCTGCATCGGCTTTTCCTTGGCGCTATCGGGGATGATGATGCCACCAGCGGTCTTGGTTTCGATCTCAACGCGCTTGACCAGCACACGGTCATGCAACGGCCTGAAATTCATAATGTCCTCCAGGAGTTTTGACTACGAGAGACCCCGCCCCGAAGGCGCGGGGGGCTGTGCACAGACGGAGGTTTGGCACTCTCCCGTCTTGAGTGCTAACGAGGTAAGCGAGGGGGGGATTCGAGTCAAGCCGAATCAGGCAGGATTTTCCGGTTCGTCGTCCTCGACGACGAGCGGGCGGCGGATATCCCGCAAGAGATAGACACCCAAGGCCGCCGATGCAACGAACAGCGCGACGCCCAGACCGATGCGGAAGGTCGGGTCGATGTGCACGCCCGAGCCGATCAGCACGAACACCACCGTCTGCGGCAGGTAGCCGACCGCCGAGCCCGCGACGAACGGCACGATCGGCACCCGGCTCACCCCGGCGAGGAGGTTGGTGACGACGTTGGAGCCGACCGGCAGGAAGCGGATGAGCAGCGTGGTGAGGAAGGTGCGGTCGGCGAGGATCGCGTCGAAGCGGGCGATCTTTTTGCCGAAGTGGCGCTGCACTAGGCTGCGCCCGAGCACCCGCGCGTAGACGAACGCGGCGATGCAGCCCAGGGTCGCGCCAAGCAGCGCGAGCGTGGTGCCCTCGATGAAGCCGAAGGCGTAGCCGCCGAGGAACGCGACCACCTGACGCGGGAAGCCGACGGCGGTGACCGCCGCGCCCATCAGGACGAAGGCGATCTCGCCGGTGAGGCCCTTGCCCTTGACCTCGGCGTCGACCCAGTTGGTGTCGAACATCTCCGAGATTCCGAGCGCCTTGAGGCCGTAACCGATCGCGACGAGCGAGACGATCATCACCAGGCCCTTGAGATAGGGCTTGAAGCCGGCGTCTTTGCGCTCACTCATCGGCGGCGTCGATCTCCGGAACCGAGGACCGGCGGATCAGCCACATCACCCCCATGAGGTCGGTGATGCCGACCAGCGCGCGGTCGATGGTGCCGTACTTCGACACGCCACGCTCGCGCGGGCGGTGGTTGACCGGCACCGACACCACCTGGCCGCCGTTGCGCAGATAGAGCGCCGGCAGGTAGCGGTGCATGTGGTCGAAGCGCGGCAGGTCGAGGAAGCCCGCGCGCGAAAACACCTTGAGGCCGCAGCCGGTGTCGGGGGTTTCGTCGTTGAGGAGCGCGCGGCGCAGGGCGTTGGCGAAGCGCGAGGAGTAGCGCTTCACCGCGCTGTCGCGGCGCTTGTGGCGATGCCCGGCGACGAGGAAGAGATCGGGGTTCTTCGCCTCGCGCAGGCGGGCGAGCAGGGCGGGAATGTCCGCCGGGTCGTTCTGGCCGTCGCCGTCGAGGGTGGCGATGAAGCGGGCGCGCGCGGCTTTCACCCCGGTCGCCACCGCCTGGCTCTGGCCGCAGCTCTCCTTGTGGCGGACGCTGCGCACGCGCGGAAATTCGGCCTTGGCCTCGGCGAGCTTCGCCGGCGTGCGGTCGTCGGAACCGTCGTCGACGTAGACCACCTCGAACGCGACGCCTTCCAGCGCCGCGTGGATCTCTCCGATCAAACTCAGGATGTTGTCCTGCTCGTTCTTGACCGGGACCACCACCGCCAGTTCCGGCACCGCCGTATCCGTCTGCATGGAATACTGCCTATGAAATTTGCGCGTTCGCGCGCCTTGTTAACATGCGCGCGCGGGCTTCACAACGCATTCGTCGGCGCATGATCGCCGAGGTAGGCGCGCCGTACTTCGGGGTTCTCGCGCACCGCCTCGGGGGTGCCGTCGGCGATCAGGCGGCCGCGGTCGAGAACCAGCACGCGCGCCGCGAATCCGAACACCGTGGCGACGTCGTGCTCGGTGAACAGCACCGTCATGCCGCGCTCGGCGGCGCGCGCGGTCACCAGTTCCATGAAACGCGCGCGCTCGCCCGGCGCCATCCCGGCGGTGGGCTCGTCCATCAGGAGAAGGCGGGGGCCGCGCATCAGCGCCATCGCGAGTTCGAGGCGCTTGGCGTCGCCGTAGCTCAGCGCCGCGGCGGTGGCGTCGGCGAGGTGGGCGAGGCCGACCTCTTCGAGCGCGGCATCGGCGGCGTCGCGCGGGCGGCTGCCGAGCGGCACCAGCATCCGCCGCCACGCGGGTTCGGAGGCGGCGGCGATCAGCATCAGCGATTCGCGCACGCCGAGGGCGCGGTAGGGCGCGGAGGTCTGGAAGGTGCGGCCGACGCCCTTGCGCGCCACCCGCTCCGGCCCGTGGCCGCCGATCGCCTCGCCGTCGAGCAGCACGGTGCCGCGGTTGGCCGCGAGCGCGCCGCCGAGGATGTTGAACAGCGTCGACTTGCCCGCGCCGTTCGCGCCGATCAGCGCGGCGATCTCGCCCTTGGGGATGTCGAAGCCGACGTCGGTTAGCACTGGCATCTCGCCGTAGCGCTTGTAGAGGTCGCGCACCGAGAGCAATGCGGTCATGGCGCGTCTCCCCGGCGCAGCAGCCCGCCCGGCAGCGCCTGGGTGAGCACGAGGATGAGCGCACCGACGATCATGTGCCACGCCGGGGTGACGGTCGCGATCACGGTGACGCCGAGGCTGTAGGCCGCCGCCCCCGCCACCGGCCCGAGCGGATGCGCGACGCCGCCGAGCAGAACCATCACCAGGCCGTCGACCGATTGCGGCACCGCGAACAACGAGGGGAACGCCGAGCCCTTGAGGAACACCAGCAGCGCGCCCGCGAGCCCCGCCACTGCGCCCGAGACCGCGAACGCCTGCACCCGCGTCGCGTCCACCGGCAGGGCGTCGGCGCGGGCGCGGGCTTCCGAGCCCTGCGCGGCGCGGAGGATGTAGGCGAACGGCGCGCGGTAGAGGTGCGCGAGGCCGAGGAGCGCCGCGGCCGCGAGCGCGAGGGTGAGCGCGTACCAGCCGCCCGCGGTGTCCCACGGCGGATCGGGCCAGAGGCCGAGGATGCCGTTGTCGCCGCCGGTGAGCGAAACCCACTGGAACGCCGCGGCGAACAGCAGCTGCGAGAACGCCAGCGTCAGCATCGCGAGGTAGACGCCCTTCATCCGCCGCACCAGCAGGCCGAACGCCGCCGCGCCGAGCGCCGCGAGCGCGCCGCCGCCGAGGATCGCGACGCCGAAGTGGACGTGCGCGCCGAGGAGCGCCGCGCCGTATGCGCCGAGGCCGAACAGCGCCGCGTGGCCGAACGAGATCAGCCCCGCCCAGCCGATCAAAAGATGCAGGCTCGCGGCGAACAGCACCGCGATCAGCACCTGGGTGGCGACGTCGAGGGCGAACGGCGAACCGAACGCGCCGAACCCGGCGAGCGCGAGCGCGCCCGCCGCCGTGGCGAGCTTCGCGCGCCGCGAATAGCCGCCGAACGGCGGCGAGGGCAGGGCGAGCGGGCGGTGGGTCTCCATCTGCGCGGGCAGGCCGAAGAGGCCGTGCGGACGCGCCACCAGCACCAGCGCCATGATCACGAACAGCATCGCGAGAGTGCCCTGCGGCCACACCACGATGCCGAACGCGGAGACCACGCCGACGATCGCGGCGGCGACGAACGCGCCGCCGATGCTGCCCATGCCGCCGATCACCACCACCACGAAGGCGGAGACGATCACCTGGGTGTCGAGGCTGTGGTGCAGGGTCTCGCGCGGCAGCCGCAGCGCGCCGCCGAGCCCGGCGAGGCCGCAGCCGAGCATGAACACCAGGGTGAACAGGCGGTCCTGGCGGATGCCGAGCGCGGCGGCCATCTCGGGATCGTCGGTGGCGGCGCGGACGATGCGGCCGAAGCGGGTGCGGTGCAGCACCAGCCACAGCCCGCCCATCACCGCGGGCGCGACGCCGATGAGGAAGAGGTCGTAGGCGGGCAAGAGCCGCCCGAACAGCGGCACCGCGCCGGTCAGCCCCGGCGCGCGCGGGCCGATCACGTCCTGCGCGCCCCAGATCAGCGGCACCGCGTCGTGCGCGATCAGCACCAGGGCGAAGGTGGCGAGCAACGGCAGAAGCTCATGCCGCCCGTAGAGGCGGCGCAGCACCAGAATTTCGATCGCGCCGCCCAGCAGCGCCGTCGCCCCCGCCGCGAGCGGCGCGGCGAGCCAGAAGTTCACCCCGAGGCGGTCGATCAGCGTCCACGCCACGTAGGCGCCGATCATGAACACCGTGCCGTGGGCGAAGTTCACCACCCGGCTGACGCCGAAGATCAGCGACAGCCCCGCGGCGACGAGAAACAACGAACTCGCCCCGGCCAAGCCGTTCAGTGCCTGAATGAGGATGAAGTCCATGCCGCCCCTGCGAGGAAAACCGAGGGGCGCAGCCCCTGCGGACCCATAACTTTTCCGGTTTTCACGCGGAGCGCAATCGTTGATGCGTTTCCCGGCGGGGGAGCCCGCCGGGAAACCCGTGTGTTCAGAACGGCGCGTCGATGTCGACGACGTCGACGAGCTTGTGGTTGACGAACTCCTTGAGCCCCAGGCCGATGAGTTCGCGGCCGTAGCCCGAGCGGCGGACGCCGCCGAACGGCAGGTCGGCCTTCACCATCGTCGGGTGGTTGACGAACACCATGCCGGTGGAGATGCGGTTGGCGACCTTCCGGCCGTTGGCCGCGTCGGCGGTGAACACCGAGCCGCCGAGGCCGAACGGAGTGTCGTTGGCGATCCGCACCGCGTCGTCGGCGTCCTTGGCGCGGAACAGCATCGACACCGGGCCGAAGAACTCCCAGTAGCGCGCCGGATTGGTTTCGTCGACCTCGGTGAGGATGGTCGGCTGCACGAACGCGCCCCGGTTCGGCACCTTCGGGCCGACTTCGACCGCCTTGGCGCCGTGGGCGACCGCCTCGGCGATCTTCGCCTTGACCTCGTCGGCGGCGGTCTGCGAGGAGAGCGGCGCGAGGGTGGTGGCGGCGTCGAAGGGGTCGCCGGCGCGCAGCTCGGCGACGCCCGCCGCGTACTTTTCGAGGAACGCGTCGTAGATGCCGTCCTCGACGATCATCCGCTTCGACGACACGCACACCTGGCCGCCGTTCCAGTGACGGCCGAACACCGCCCACTTCACGGTCTTGTCGAGGTCGGCGTCGTTCAGCACCACGAAGGCGTCGGCGCCGCCGAGTTCGAGGGTGGATTTCTTCAACGCCTTGCCCGCCTGGGCGGCGACCATCGCGCCCGCGGCTTCGGAGCCGGTGAGGGCGACGCCGTGGACCCGCGGGTCGTTGATGATCGCGTCGATCTGCGCGCGGGTGGCGTAGAGGTTCTGGAACGCGCCCGCGGGCAGGCCCGCCTCGGCCATCAGCTTTTCGAAGATCGCGGCGCTCTGCGGCACGTTCGACGCGTGCTTGAGCAGCATGGTGTTCCCGGCGGAGAGCTGCGGCGCGATGATCCGGGCGATCTGGTAGTAGGGGAAGTTCCACGGCTCGATCGCCAGCAGCACGCCGAGCGGTTCGTGCACCACCATCGCCTCACCTTCGGCGGCGGACTTCACCGGCAGCTTTTCGGGCGCGAGCAGCGCCTCGGCGTTGTCGGCGTAATATTCGAAGATTTCGGCCGAGAGTTCGACCTCGGCGCGCGCCTCGGGCAGCACCTTGCCCATTTCGGTGGTGAGCAGCGGCGCGTAGGTTTCGATGTCGCGGCGGAGAAGCTTCGCGGCATTGCGCATCACCTCGGCGCGCTTGGCGAACGGCGTCTCGCGCCAGTCGAGGAAGGCCGCGTGCGCCGCGGCGATGGCGGCCTCGACCTCGGCGTCGGTGGCGTCGGGGAAGGTGGCGAGGGTCTCTCCGGTGTAGGGGTTGACGGTAGCATAAGCCATGATCGAAACGTCCTTCTGGTGGCTGCCGGGGCGAGGCCCGGCAGCCTAAGGGGAAATCTGAGTGCTCTGGATTTGGGTCAGGCGAGCGGCAGCCACGCCGGCGCGACGGTGGTGCCGAGACCGGCGCCGTAGCCGAGGTAGATGTTGAGGCCGGCGAGCGGCTCGAGGTAGCGGGCGTTCTTGAGCGGCCCGGCGTCGACCACCGGATGGCCGAGGGACTTGGCGAGATCCGCGACCTTGGTCTTGGCGTCGGCATCGTCGGCGGCGAGGAACACCGGCGGCACGCTGCCGTCGGCGAGCTTCGGCCCGGCCGCGAGAACCTGGGCGAACAAGGTGTTGAAGCCCTTGACCAGGCGCACGCCCGGCAGCGCCTTGGCGATCTCCTCCGCGGCGGAGGTGGTGTGGCCGATGGTCAGGCCCATGTAGTCGGCGGTGAGCGGGTTGGTGATGTCCACCACCACCTTGCCCGAGAGATCGCCGAGCGCCTTCAGCGCGTCGACCGCGGCGTTAAACGGGGTGGCGACGATGACGATGTCCGACGCCGCTCCCTCGGCGGCGGCAACCGCGGATGCGCCGGTCTCGCGGGCGAGGGCCTGCGCCTTCCCGAGGTTGCGGCCGACGAGACGGGCGTCGTGACCGGCTTGAACCAACCGCTTGGCAAAACCGGCGGCCATATTGCCGGTGCCGACGACGGTGACTTTCATGATCGACTCTCCTTCGTTTGTGCGGGTCGTATGATCCGCGGCTTGTCTGAAGGAGAGATAGTTGTTGCCTTCTTGGCTATGAATGGCGAAAGGCCGCGACACTTCGTTGCTGAAATCGCAACGGGTCGCGGCCTTTCCCATCACTTTGCCGGGCGCAGGGCCTTCGCCGCCGCGGCGTCGGGCAGGACTTCGCTGCCGTCGACGTAGCGCCAGTCGACCATTTTGCCCTTGCCGTTCACCAGCGCGGTCTTGCCGACCCACGCGCCCATCGTCGACTGGTGGTCGGAGGCGCGGAAGGTGATCGGGCCCGAGGGGCTGTCGAAGGAGAGGCCTTCGAGCGCCTTGATCAGGTCGGCGCGCTTGGTCGAACCCGCCTTGTCGAGCGCGGCCTTGAGCGCGAGGGCCATGTTGTAGCCGACCAGCGTGCCCATGCGCGGGTCCTCGCCGAACTTGGCGCGGTAGGCGGCGACGTAAGCCTTGTGCGCCGGAGTGTCGATCTCGTCCCACGGGTAGCCGGTGACGATCCAGCCTTCCGGGGTTTCCGCGCCGAGCGGCACGAGGTAGTCCGGCTCGCCGGTGAGCAGCGAAACCACCGTGCGGTTGTTGAACAGGCCGCGCGCGCCGCCCTCGCGCACGAACTTGGAGAGATCGGAGGAGAAGGTGACGTTGAAGATCGCGTCGGGCTTCGCCTGTTCGAGCGCCTCGACCGTCGGCCCGGCGTCGAGGCCGAACAGCGCCGGCCACTGCTCGCCGACGAACTCGACGTCGGGGCGGGCCTTCTTCAACAGTTCCTTGAAGTTGCGCACCGCCGCCTGGCCGTATTCGTAGTTCGGCGCGATCGTCGCCCAGCGCTTGGCGGGGAGCTTCGCCGCCTCGCGCACCAGGATCGCGGTCTGCACGTAGGTGGAGGGGCGCAGGCGGAAGGTCTCGGGGTTGCCGTTGCTCCAGGTGAGCGCGTCGGTGAGCGGTTCGGAGGCGAGGAACACCACGCCGCGCTTCGCCGCGTAGTCGGAGACCGCGAGGCCGACGTTCGAAAGGTAGGTGCCGGCGAGCATCGCCACGCCCTCGCGCCGCACCAGTTCGTTGGCGGCGGTGAGCGCCTGCTCGGGCGAGCCCGCGTCGTCGCGCGCGATGATTTCGAGCTTGCGGCCGCCCATCACCCCGCCGTGCGCGTTGATCTCCTCGACCGCGAGTTCCCAGCCGTTGCGGTAGGGCAGGGTGAACGCGGGAATGCGCGAGTACGAGTTGATTTCGCCGACCTTCACCGAGTCGGCGGCGGAGGCGGGAACACAGGGCAGCGCAAGCAGCGCGGCCGCGAACGCGGCAACGGTCAAACCAAATTTCACG
>QKGW01000363.1 GCA_003250275.1 Alphaproteobacteria bacterium | reverse complement strand
TGTTCCTGCAGAGCTTCCGCAATCACGGCGCGTTCCACGAGAGCTGCACGGTGATGGTGGCGCGCCGCCTCGTCGAAACCCTCGATCCGGTGTGGCTGCGCATCGGCGGCTACTGGTATCCGCGCGGTGGTATTCCGATCGACGTGTTCTGGCAGACCGGCCCCGCGCCCGAGGGCGTGTGGATTCCCGACCAGGGGGTGCCGCCCTACCGCGGGCGCGGCTGATTGACCGCCGCCGCCCGCTCCACCATGTCTTGAAAAACAGGGTGGAAACGGGAGCCCCGGCGATGGACCTGATCACCGCGATCCGCACGTGTCTCAGGAAATACGTGGACTATTCCGGCCGCGCCTCGCGGTCGGAATTCTGGTTGTGGGTGGTGGCGTATCTCGGTGCGGTGCTGATCGCGGGGGTGTTCGACGCCTCGACCTTCCCGCATCACCGCGGCGGCCTGTTCTCCGGCCTGCTTGGCCTCGCCGCGTTCCTGCCGTCGACGGCGGTGGCGGCGCGGCGGCTGCACGACACCGGGCGTTCCGGCTGGTGGCAACTGCTCTGGCTGATTCCGCTGTTCGGCCAACTGATCCTGATTTTCTGGTGGTCGCAGCGCGGCGAGCCGGGGGGCAACCGTTTCGGCGCCGATCCGCTCGACCCCTTCGCCCCCACCGATGAAAGTTTCGTCGATTCCTGAGCACTGTGACGAACTTCGCTACGCCGAATGCGTGTGGCGGCGTAGAGTGCCCCTCGTCGCGAAGGGGGGAGACGGATGAACATGTTCGAGGCGGTGGGCCGCTGCCTGCGAAAATACTTCGTGGTTTCCGGGCGGGCGTCGCGCGCCGAATTCTGGTGGTGGCAGCTCTTCCTGCTGCTCGCGCTGGGCGGGATTCTGGTGCTCGCGTATCTCGGCGATCGCGCCGCACCGCACGGCGCGCTGGGGATGGCCTACCTCGTGCTCCAGCTCGGGTCCGTGGTGCCGCAGATCACCGTGACGACGCGGCGGCTGCACGATATCGGCCGGTCCGGCTGGTGGCAGTTGATCGGTCTGGTGCCGGCGGTCGGGCCGCTGGTGATGCTGTGGTGGATGGTGAAGCCGGGCGAGTCCTGGACCAACCGCTTCGGCAACAACCCGCTCGGGCCGCAGGACGAAGCGTTCGTCGCGGCGGAATAAGCGAAAACGGCGTGGGGTCCTCCCACGCCGTTTTCGTTGGCTCTCAGCGCTGCGCCTCGCGCCAGTTTTCGGCGATCTCGTAACCCGCCGCCGAGGGCGTGCGCAGGGCGCGGCCGCGGATCACGTCGGCGAGCTTTTCCGCGAGCATGATCGTCGGCATGTTGAGGTTGCCGGAGACGATGCTCGGCATGATCGACGCGTCGACGACGCGCAGCCCCTCGACGCCGTGCACCCGGCCCTGGCTGTCGACCACCGCCATCGGGTCGCTCGCCGGACCCATCGCGCAGGTGCACGACGGGTGATAGGCGCTCTCCACCATTCGCCGCGCGTAGGCGTCGATCTCGTCGTCGGTCCGCACCTCCGGCCCCGGCGCGAGCTCGCCGCCGTTGTAGGGCGCCATCGCGGGCTGGTTGAGGATTTCGCGGGTGAGCTTGATGCCGTCGCGGAACTCGCGGCGGTCGCGCTCGGTCGAGAAGTAGTTGAAGCGGATGCGCGGGTGGTCGAACGGGTCGGCGGACTTCAGCCGCACCCAGCCGCGGCTCTCCGGGCGCATCGGGCCGATGTGGGCCTGATAGCCGTGGACGTTCTGCATCCCCGAGCCGTCGTAGCTCGCCGCCACCGGGAGGAAGTGGAACTGCAGGTTCGGGTGCTCGACGCCCGGCTCAGAGCGGATGAAGCCGCCCGCCTCGAAGTGGTTGGTCGCGCCCGGCCCCTTGCCGCGCAGCAGCCAGTCGAGGCCGATCGGGATCTGCCGCCACGGCTTCATCACGCCATAGAGGGTGTCGGTGGTCTTGCACTTGTACTGGACGTAGATCTCCGGGTGATCCTGGAGGTTCTCGCCGACGCCCTTGAGGTCGGCGACCACGCCGATGCCGTGCTCGCGCAGGTGCTCGGGGTTGCCGACACCCGAGAGCATCAGCAGTTGTGGCGAGTTGAACGCGCCGCCCGCGACGATCACCTCGCGGGTCGCCCGCGCGGTCTGGACGATGCCGCCCTTGCGGAACTCGACGCCGACGGCGCGCCCGTTCTCGAACACCACGCGGCGGGTCAGCGCCCGGTCGAC
>QKGW01000011.1 GCA_003250275.1 Alphaproteobacteria bacterium | reverse complement strand
AATGGCGTGGATGGAAGAGCGCCGGACCGAGCGCGGCGCGTTGGACGCGTTGTGGCCGGGGGCGCGCTCGGCGGTGGTGCTGGCGCTGAACTACGGCCCCGAGGTCGGGCCGGGCGCGGCGTTGCGGCGGCCCGAGGCGGGCGCGATCAGCGTGTACGCACGCCACCGCGACTACCACGACGTGGTGAAATCGAAGCTGAAGCAGGTGGCGCGGCGCATCCATCGCGAGATGGGGGCGGAGGTGAAGGTGTTCGTCGACACCGCGCCGGTGATGGAAAAGCCGCTCGCGGAGCGCGCCGGTCTCGGGTGGATCGGCAAGCACACCAACCTCGTCTCGCGCGGCTTCGGCAGTTGGCTGTTCCTCGGGGTGATCGCCACCGAACTGGAGATCGAACCCGACCCGCCGCACGAGAACCGCTGCGGCTTGTGCCACCGTTGCCTCGACGCCTGCCCGACCAATGCGTTCGACGGCCCGCGCCGCATCGACGCGCGGCGCTGCATTTCGTATCTCACCATCGAGCACGCCGGGCCGATCCCGCACGAACTGCGGCCGCTGATCGGCAACCGCATCTACGGCTGCGACGACTGCCTCGCCGCGTGCCCGTGGAACCGCTTCGCCCAGCGCGGGCGGGAGGCGAAGCTCGCCGCCCGCGCCGATCTGCTCGCGCCGCCGCTCGCGGATCTGGTCGCCCTCGACGACGCGGCGTTCCGCGCGAAGTTCTCGGGTTCGCCGATCAAGCGCATCGGCCGGAACCGCTTCGTCCGCAACGTGCTGATCGCGATCGGCAACGGCGGCGACGCCGCGCTCGCGCCGCGCGTCGCGCCGCTCCTCGGGGATGCGGATGCGGCGGTGCGGGGGGCGGCGGTGTGGGCGTTGCGGCGATTGCTGGGCGAGGATGGTTTTCGCGCCGCCTTCGCCCATATGCAAAGTATAGAGGCCGACGAAGCGGTCCTTGCCGAGTATTCGCGTCCCGGAGAGTCGATCGCCGATGTATGAAGCCGATACCATTGCGCTGCCGCAGGCCGAGGAAATCACCCCGGTCGTGCTCGCCCACGAGCTGCGTTCGCCGCTCGGCGCGGTGCAGGGCCTCGCGGCCTTGATCTCGGGCGAGACCTACGGCGCGCTGCCCGACCGCCGCTACGCCGAGGCGGCGCGGCAGATCGAGGACGCCTGCCGCCACATGGAGACGCTGATCGCCGACGTCGTCGCCGCGTCGCACCGCGAGTTCGGCGACGACGTGCTGAACGAGGACGAGGTCGACCTCTCCGCCCTGGTGCAGGAAGCGCAGGTCTGGCTTCAGCGCGACATCGTCGCCGCCGGGGTGGTGGTGCGCGCGCGCGTCGACATCGAGCCGGTGATGGTGTGGGGCGATGCGCGGCGGCTGCGGCAGGCGGTGCTCAACGTCCTCGGCAACGCGGTCAAGTACACCCCGCGCGGCGGCAAGATCGACGTCGACATCGGCGCGGGCGCGAACCGTGAGGTGGTTGTGGCGATCGCCAACGACGCCGCCGAGGGCGAGGGCGTGCGCGGCGGTTCCGGCCTCGGGCTCTACGTCACCCGCCGGCAGATGCACCTCCACGGCGGCGATTTCATCCTTCATCGCACGCCCGGCGGCGGCGTGCTCGCGCACCTGGTGCTGCCCGCCTCGAAACGGGTCCGCGGCGGATGAACGGCGCGCGGGCGGCATATGCGGCGCTCGCGCTGCTGCTCGCACCATTCCCCGCGGGGGCGTCCGCTCCGGTGTTCCCCGATCTCGTGCTGCTGCCGCCGGAGGGCGGCAAGCGCATCGCGATGGCGCGCACCGAGGTGACCTTCGCGCAGTGGGAAACCTGCGTCGCCGCGGGCGGCTGTCCGCGCGTCGGCGACGACGGCGGCTGGGGGCGCGAGCGCTATCCGGCGGTCAACGTGTCGTGGAACGACGCCAATGCCTACGCCCGCTGGCTTTCGTCTGCGACCGGGCGGTTCTGCCGCCTGCCGACGTCCACCGAATGGATCTATGCCGCGCAGGGCGGCACCAGCAGCCCCTACTGGTGGGGCGGGGTGATGGAACCGGGGATGGCGCGTTGCCGCGGATGCAATCCCGGCCAGCCCGATGACGGTCCGGCGCCGGTGGCGAGCTATCCGCCGAACCCCTACGGGCTCTACGACATGAACGGCAACGTCGGGGAATGGGCGCTCGATTGCGTCGCCCGGCGCGCGGGTGGCGGCTGCGTCGCGCGCGCGACCCATGGGGG
>QKGW01000526.1 GCA_003250275.1 Alphaproteobacteria bacterium | reverse complement strand
GGCATGGGGCTCGCGCTGGTGCGCAAGACCGTCGAGTTCTACGGCGGCGTCGTGACCGTGCAATCGCACGGGCGCGGCACCGCGTTCACCTTCACCTGGCCCGGCGACCCGCTCATGAAGGGATTGAGACATGCAGAAACCCGTGTCTGACACCAAAGTCGTCAATCTGCTGTTGGTGGAGGATGACGACGTCGACGCCACCGGCGTCGAGCGCGCACTCAAACGCCGCCGCATCCTCAACCCTCTGATCCGCGCCCGCGACGGCATCGAGGCCCTCGAACTGTTGCGCGGCGGCAAGGTGCCGCGGCCGTTCCTGGTTCTCCTGGACCTCAATATGCCGCGAATGGGCGGGCTCGAATTCATCCGTGAGATCCGCAACGACCCCCAATTGCACGATGCAGTGGTGTTCGTGCTCACTACATCGAAGTCCGACGAGGATCTCGCCGCCGCGTACCGCAATCATGTCGCGGGCTACATCGTGAAGAGCGAATTCGGCGACACCTTCGCGGGTCTCGTCGAGATGCTCGATTCGTATTGGCAGATCGTCCAGTTGCCCAATGGGCGGTGAGGAAGGGACCATGCCGGTCGGTACAGAAACGATCGAAACCGTTTATGCGCCGCAGCCGCTGCGCCTGCTTCTGGTCGACGACGACGCCGTCGACCGGCTGGCGGTGACGCGGGCGCTGCGCCAGTCGCAACGCCCGTTGGCGATCGAGGAGGCGAGCACCGCCGAAGGCGCGCTCGCGGCGTTCGCGCTCGGCGAGTTCGATGCGGTGATCCTCGACTATCGCCTGCCGGACATGGACGGGCTCGAGGTCCTGCGACGGATGAACACCCGTGGCCACGGTTCGACCGCGATCCTGATGCTCACCGGCATGGACAACGACGACCTCGCCACTCAGTGCATCGAGGCCGGCGCGCAGGATTTCCTGCTCAAGCAGGATCTCACGCCGCGCCACCTGATCCGCGCCGTCACCCACGCGCGGATGCGTCACCGCATCGAGACCGCTCTGCTCGAAAGCCATGAGCGCCTGCGCGAACTCGCCGAGCAGGACCCGCTCACCGGGCTGTCCAACCGCTACTACTTCGATCAGTCGCTGCGCGCCGCGATTCCACGCACCGCGCGCTACGGCCTCAAGCTCGCGCTGCTGCTGCTCGACCTCGACAATTTCAAGTTCGTCAACGACGGCCACGGCCACGATGTCGGTGATCAGATGCTGCGGGTGGTCGCCGACCGCCTCCTCGGCGTTACCCGCGAGGGCGACATCCTCTGCCGCCTCGGCGGCGACGAGTTCGCGATCATCGCGTTCCAGCGCGAGAACGACGACGAAACCGTGCACGCCCTCGCACAGCGCCTGCTCGCGGATCTCGCCGAGCCGGTGGTGGTGGACGGGATGACGCTGCCGACCTCGGTGAGCATCGGCATCGCGCTCTGCCCCGACAACACCAACAGCGCCGACGAGCTGTTCAAGTGCGCCGATCTCGCGATGTACCGCGCCAAGCGCGACGGCCGTAACCAGGCCCACTACTTCTCCGAGGAACTGCACCGCCAGGTGATGCACCGGGTGCAGACCGAGCACGACCTCCGCGCCGCGCTCGAAAGCCAGGCGTTCGAGCTGTTCTACCAGCCGCAGGTGGATGCGGTGAGCGGCGCGGTGTGCGCCGCCGAGGGCCTGATCCGTTGGCGTCACCCGGAGCGCGGCTTGCTCGGTCCGGCGGCGTTCCTCGACGTTGCCGAGGATACCGGCCTGATCGAGCAGATCGGCAACTGGGTGATCGAGACCGCCTGCGCCGACATCGCCGCGGGCCGCCTCGGCGCGGTGCCGCGCGTCGCGGTCAACCTCTCGGCGCAGCAGTTGCGCGATCCCAACATCGTCGGGCGGGTCGAGCGGGCGCTGCGGTCGGCCCATATCGAAGCGAAGATGCTCGAGGTGGAAATCACCGAAAGCGTGCTGATCACCGACTTCGAGGCCGCGCTGACGGTGCTCGAAGGGTTGCGCGATCTCGGCGTCGCGGTGGCGATCGACGACTTCGGCACCGGCTACTCGTCGCTCGCCTACCTCAAGCGCCTGCCGATCAGCACCTTGAAGGTCGACAAGTCGTTCCTCAATCAGGTGCCGGAAGGCGAGAAGGACAAGCGCCTCCTACGTGCACTGATCCAGATGGCGCGCGCGATGGGATTCCGCGTCGTCGTCGAGGGGGTGGAGACCGCCATTCAGGCGGAGATCTGCCGCGA
>QKGW01000220.1 GCA_003250275.1 Alphaproteobacteria bacterium | reverse complement strand
TCCTCGAGCAGGCGTTCGAGCACGGTCTGGAGGCGGCGCGCGCCGATGTTTTCGACGGTGCCGTTGATCTCCGCGGCGAGGTCGGCGATCGCGTCGATCGCGTCGTCGGCGAAGTCGAGGGTGACGTTTTCGGTCGCGAGGAGGGCGACGTACTGGCGGATCAGGCTCGCCTCCGGCTCGGTGAGGATGCGCTTGAGGTCGTCGCGGTCGAGCGCTTTGAGTTCGACGCGGTTGGGCAAGCGGCCCTGGAGTTCGGGCAGGAGGTCCGAGGGTTTGGCGAGGTGGAACGCGCCCGAGGCGATGAAGAGGATGTGGTCGGTCTTGACCGCACCGTGCTTGGTGGTGACGGTGGTGCCCTCGATCAGCGGCAGCAGGTCGCGCTGCACGCCCTCGCGCGAGACGTCCGCGCCACCGCGCTGTTCGGCGCGGGCGCAGATCTTGTCGATCTCGTCGATGAACACGATGCCGTCGTTTTCCGCCGACTTGATCGCCTCGCGGACGACCTGCTCCTCGTCGAGCAGGCGGTCGCTTTCGTCGGCGATCAGGAGTTCGTAGCTCTCCTGCACCGAGACCTTGCGCTTCTTCGTCTGACCGCCGAAGGCCTTGCCGAAGATGTCGTTGAGGTTGAGCACGCCCATCTGCGCGCCGGGCATGTTGGGGAGGTCGAAGGTCGGCAGCGCGCCGCCGCCCGCGTCCTTGGTCTCGATTTCGATGGAGCGGTCGTCGAGTTCGCCCTGGCGCAGCATGACGCGGAACTTCTGCCGGGTTTCCGGGTTCGCGGTGGCGCCGACGAGGGCGTCGAGGACGCGGTCCTCGGCGGCGAGTTCGGCCTTGGCGCGGACGTCCTGGCGGAGGCGCGTGCGGGTCATCTGGATCGCGGTTTCGAGGAGGTCGCGGACGATGCTTTCGACGTCGCGGCCGACGTAGCCGACCTCGGTGAACTTGGTCGCCTCGACCTTGATGAACGGCGCCTGCGCGAGCTTGGCGAGGCGGCGGGCGATCTCGGTCTTGCCGACGCCGGTCGGGCCGATCATCAGGATGTTCTTGGGCAGCACCTCCTCGCGCAGGCCTTCCGCGAGCTGCTGGCGGCGCCAGCGGTTGCGGAGCGCCACGGCGACCGCGCGCTTGGCGTCGGTCTGGCCGACGATGTGGCGGTCGAGCTCGGAGACGATTTCGCGGGGACTGAAGGCGGTCATAGGCTTTCGATCACGATGTTGCGGTTGGTGTAGATGCAGATGTCGGCGGCGATTTCGACGGCGCGGCGGGCCACCGCCTCGGCGTCGAGGTCGTCGCGGTCGATCATCGCGCGCGCCGCGGCGAGGGCGAACGGGCCGCCCGAGCCGATGCCGATGAGGGCGTCGTCGGGTTCGAGCACGTCGCCGGTGCCGGAGAGGATCAGCGAGGTTTCGGCGTCGGCCACCGCCATCATCGCCTCAAGGCGGCGGAGGTAGCGGTCGGTGCGCCAGTCCTTGGCGAGTTCGACGCAGGCGCGGGTGAGCTGGCCCGGGTAGCGTTCGAGCTTGGCTTCGAGGCGTTCGAACAGAGTGAAGGCGTCGGCGGTCGCGCCGGCGAACCCGGCGAGGACGTTGCCGTCGCCGAGGCGGCGCACCTTGCGGGCGGTGGACTTGACCACGGTGTTGCCGAGGGTGACTTGGCCGTCGGCGGCAATCACCACGCGTCCGCCCTTGCGGACCGAGACCACGGTGGTCCCGTGCCAGGATTGGGGTTCCACGGATGGGGGCTCCCTGTCTTGAGATCGGAACAGGGAAGCAATGTAAGACGGCGGCGCGGCGCGCGCCAGCCGCGACGGATCAGTTCTCCGCCTGGGCCATCGCCTTGATCAGCGCGTAGACCTGCGCGCGCGCCTTCTCGTTGCGGATTTTCCAGTAGTTGCGCACGAGCTCGAGGGTCTCGGTACGCGACAGCGGATCGTCCTCGAAGGCTTCGTCCTCGGCGAGGTGGGCCTGGGTGCCGGCCTCGAAGGTTTCCGGCAGCGAGCCGTAGCGGTCCTCCGCCACCTGGGCGGAGACGTCCTGGAAGAAGAAGCTGATCGGCACCGAGAGCACGTTGCCGATGTCGTAGAGGCGGCTCGCGCTGACGCGGTTGAAGCCGCGCTCGTACTTCTGGATCTGCTGGAAGGTCACGCCGACGGCGGACGCGAGCTGTTCCTGAGTCATGCCGACGAGGTTGCGCCGCAAGCGGATGCGCTGACCGACGTGGACGTCGATCGGATCCGGGCC
>QKGW01000188.1 GCA_003250275.1 Alphaproteobacteria bacterium | reverse complement strand
CGGAGCCTGCGCCAGATCGGCCAGGCGACCTGGGCGGCGCGCTGGGCGCTGCTCGCGCCGGTGATCATCCTCGGCGGCATCTACACCGGCATCTTCACCGTCACCGAGGCGTCGGTGGTGGCGGTGCTCTACGCCCTTTTCGTCGGAATCTTCATCTACCGCTCGGTCAACCTGCCGGTATTCCTCGAGAGCATGATCTCCTCGGTGAGGCTGGCGGGCGTGGTGCTGTTCGTGCTCACCAGCGGCCGTCTGCTCGGGCGGGTGCTGACGATCTTCCAGGTGCCACAGGAATTCTCGGCATTCATGGTCGAAACCTTCCACAACCCGACCGTGCTGATCCTCCTGATCGTCGCGCTCCTGGTGTTCATCGGCATGTGGATGGAGACCCTCACCCAGCTGATCGTGCTGACCCCGCTGCTGCTGCCGGTGGCGGTGAAGTGCGGCATGGACCCGATCCAGTTCGGCGTGATGTTCACGCTCGCCTGCGAGATCGGCTATTCGACGCCGCCGCTCGGCGTCAACCTCTTCGTCGCAAGCGAGATCAGCAACTGTTCGGTCGAGGACATCAGCAAGGCGTCGCTGCCGTTCATCTTCGCGGCGATCGCGATCCTGGTCCTCATCTGTTTCGTGCCCCAGGTCACGCTTTGGCTGCCGCGGATGCTCGGGTACGTCAACTAACAAGCACAATCAAACGCAGCTGAACACGGAGGAAAGCATGTTTCGGAAATTCGCGTTAGCGGCGGCGGTTCTGTTGTCGCTTCCCTGCGTCGCGCAGGCGGCGGACGTCACCATCCGTCTCTCCCACGGCGACAACGAGAACAACCCGACCCACAAGACCGCGGTCAAGTTCCAGGAGCTCGTCGCCAAATACTCCAACGGCAAGGCCGAGGTGAAGATCTTCCCCAACAACAGCCTCGGCAACGAGACCGAAGTCGCGCAGGCGCTGCGCATGGGAAGCATCGACGCGGAAATCCTCTACACCGGCAACCTCGTGCCGCTCGCGCCCTCGGTCGGCGTGCTGATGCTGCCCTACGCCTACACCACCACCGGCCAGGCGTGGAAGGTGCTCGACGCCCTCATCGACCCGATCAACAAGCGCCTCGTGCCCGAGGCCGGGGTACGCTCGCTCGGCTTCCTCGAGAAGGGCTTCCGCGTCCTCACCTCCAATCGCGCGGTGCGGACGATGGACGACCTCAAGGGCCTGAAGCTCCGCGTTTCGCCCAACACCATCGCGATCGAAACCTTCAAGTCCTGGGGCATCGAGCCGATCCCGATGGACTGGGCGGAAGTGTTCTCGGCGTTGCAGCAGAAGGTCATCGACGGCCAGGAGAACCCCTACACCACCGCGATCTCGTCGCGCTTCTATGAAGTCCAGTCCTACATCACCGAAATCCACTACATGATGTGGACCGGGCCGCTCCTGATCAGCGAGCGGGTGTTCCAGAAGTATCCGAAGCCGATCCAGGACGCGGTGCTGCGCGCCGGCAAGGAAGCGGTGCAGTACGGCCGCGAGGTTTCCGGCGAGATGACCGCCTCGGCCCAGGTGGAACTGAAGAAGCGCGGCATGACCCTGCTCGGCGCGCCCACCGACGAAGAGCGCTGGCAGAAGGCCGCCCGCGCGATCTGGCCGAAGTTCTACAACGACATCGGCGGCGCCGATTGGGCGAAGGAAGCGATCGGCATCATCGAGGCCTCGGCGAAGTAAGCCCGCCTGCCTCATTCCGCCAAAACCAAACCGGGGCGCCCCAGCGGGCGCCCCGGTTCGTTGTCAGGCAGGAGATGCTTCAGTCGAAGGCGAGCTGCACCTTCATCGCGCGGTTGCGGTCGGCGGCGAGGGCGAACGCCGCCGTCGCCTCGGTGAAGCGCATCCGCTCGGTGAGCAGCGGCCGCACGTCGATGGCGCGGCGGCCGATGAAATCGGCGGCCCAGGCGAACTCCTCGAAGAAGCGATAGCTGCCGCGCAGTTCGAGTTCCTTGGTGACGATCGCGTTCATCGGCAGGCTGATGTCGCCGCCGAGCCCGAGTTGCACCACGGTGCCGCCGGGGCGGACGAAGGTAAGGCCGTCGCGCATCGCCTTCTCGTTGCCCGAGCATTCGATGAGGACGTCGAAATAACCGCGGTCGCGGGCGTACTCGGCCATCTTGCCGGGCTCCGCCGCGACGTTGACGGCGCGGTCCGCCGCGAGGCTCGCCATCAGCTTGAGCGGCGCGTCGACGACGTCGGTGCAGACCAGCTCGCGTGCACC
>QKGW01000465.1 GCA_003250275.1 Alphaproteobacteria bacterium | reverse complement strand
TTCCTGCGCGCGCTACGGGTCGCGCGGCTGCTCAAGATCGCGCGGTACTCGCCCGCGTTCCGGCTGGTGTTCGACGCCTTGCGCGCCTGCTATCGGGAACTCTTGGTCGCGTTGTCGATGTCCACGGCGCTTTGGTATCTCTCCTCGGTCGTGCTCTACGTGGCGGAGAGCGAAGCGCAACCGGAGAAGTTTGGCAGCATCGTGCGCGCGATGTGGTGGGGTGTGGCGACGCTCACCACGGTGGGCTATGGCGACGTGTACCCCGAGACCGTGGCGGGCAAGGTGGCGGCCGGGCTGTTTGCGGTGATCGGCGTCGGCACGGTGGCGTTGCCGAGTGGCATCATCGCTGGTGCGTTCATCGAAACCTACCGCGCCAAGCGCTGAGCCTCGCTCAGTCGACGACGTAGCCGAGCAGGGCGAGGAGGAGGACGATCGCGGCGAGCTTGACGGCGATGTTGAGCGGGGTCATGGCGGCCTCCGGAGCGCTACGGTGTATGTGCGCGCGGATGTGGCGGCGCGCAAGCCGCGGGCGGGCCGGGGTTTCTGTCGATACGCCTTGAAACTCGGCGTTTCGGGCGCATCATCAAAGCGGAGCGGGCGGGCGTCCCGTCACCCTGGAATCCAACCCTCCGGTGCGCGTTTTTGGCTTTGCTAATATTCGCAATCGAAGGCGGTACGCTGAAGATTGAAACAATTCTAAGTTCTGTCGCATTCAAAAATCCGCTATCATCATCCGGCCCGAGGGGGCGTGCGAAGGTTCGCCCGGGGGCCGACGAACAAACGAGGAGGCGAGAATATGCGCGGTAGCGAAAAGGTGATCGCCCGGCTGAACACGGCGCTTGGCATGGAGCTCGGCGCGATCAACCAGTATTGGCTGCACTTCCGGCTGACCGAGGACATGGGCCTCACCAAGCTGGCGAAGAAGGAACGTGCCGAATCGCTCGAAGAGATGCAGCACGCCGACAAGCTCATCGCCCGCATCATTTTCCTCGAGGGGTATCCGAACCTCCAGACCATCGCGCCGCTGCGGATCGGCCAGGGCGTGAAGGAAATTCTCGAATGCGACCTCGCGGGCGAGATCGAGGCGCAGGCCTACTACAAGGAATCCCGGCAGATTTGCGATTCCGAGGGGGATTACGTGTCGATGGCGCTGTTCGACGAACTGCTCGCCGACGAAGAAGGGCACATCGACTTCCTCGAAACCCAGCTCGAGCTGCTCGGCAAGATCGGCGAGGAGCGCTACACGATGCTCAACGCCGACAGCACCGACGCCGCCGACTGACGGTTCGCGAACCGGCGAGGCTTATTCCGCGGCGAGCGCAGCGCGGTCGGCGACCACCGGCTGCGCGCGCTTCGGCGTGCCCGCCTCGGCCATCCGCGCCGCGAGGTGTTCGGTGATGACCTTGAGCGCGAGCGGGAAGCAGCCGCCGCAGCGGGCGGGCTTGCTGAGCGAATTGTAGACCGTGCGCGGCGTGATCATCTGCAGCGGCACGTCGGTGATCAGTTCGTCGACGGCGCGGCGGATGTCGTGGTCGGTCAGGCGATTGCAGTGGCAGACGATCATCGACTCGTACTCTTCGCGTGTGTGAACTCTCCGGACTGCGAAGCCGACCGCAACTTCCGTGCCTGTCGGGTTCCCGCCATGCGGGGGCTCTCACAAGAAATAGGATCGTATCGGTCCTAATTTGAGGCGTGCGGGCGCATCCGTCAACCGGGGAGATGCGTTTCCGCGCGGACGGAGGAAAAGTGTAACCGTTCGTCGCAACGGCGGCGTCCGCCGACGGTTCGCGACAATTCGCCCCCGCGGGCGGCATAGTTTTCCGACATCGTGCGGCGAGGCTGTCTCCATCGACACCCCAACGGGAAAGGAGCCAGCCATGAACAGGTTCGTCATCGCCGCCGTCGCCGCGTCCACCCTTGCCGCGCCCGGTTTCGCCCTGGCGCAGGATCGCCCGCCCGAGGGCCGGAACGACGTGCGTGTCGAGGATCAGCGCGGCAGCCAGCACGGCCAGACGCAGCGCCGCACCGAAACCCGCCGCGAAGATCACCGCACGCAGCAGACCCAGCGCCACGTCGAGACCAGGAAGCACGCCGCGCAGCCGCGCGAATACCACGCCCAGGTCGCGCAGCCGCGCGCCTGGCACTCCGGCGACCGCTTCGACCGCGCGTATGCGCCGCACTACACCCGCGTCGTCCACGTCGATCACTACGGCCTGCACCGTCCGCCGGCGGGCTACGTGTGGGTGCGCTC
>QKGW01000338.1 GCA_003250275.1 Alphaproteobacteria bacterium | reverse complement strand
GCGCGGGCGAGGCGTCGAGCCGCGTCACCGGCGTGGTCTGCCCCGACGGCGCGCCCGCCAACCTCGCGACCTGCACCCTCGCGCAGGACCCGCGCGGCGCCGGGCTTTCGCGCTCGGTCGGGCGTGAGACCGGCTTCGACCTCGGCAACCGCAGGATTCAGATCCAATGACCCTCAAGATCGCCGACCGGGGACGGGTGCCGCCGTTCCTGGTGATGGACGTGCTGCGCGACGCCTCGGCGCGCGAAGCGGCGGGCGCGAGCGTGCTGCATCTCGAAATCGGCCAGCCCTCGGCGGGCATCCCGAACGAGGTGGCGCACGGCCTCGCCGCCGCGCTCGAAGCCGGGACCGACCCGATGGGCTACACCATGGCCCAGGGCCTGCCGCGCCTGCGCGAGCGCATCGCCGCCCACGCCGAGCGGCTCTACGGCCATTCCGTCGATCCGGCGCGGGTGTTCTGCACGATGGGCTCCTCGGCGGCGTTCCTGATCGCGTTCCTCGCCGCGTTCGCGCCGGGCGACAGGGTCGCGCTCGCCTCGCCGGGCTACCCGGCCTATCGCCACATTCTCAAGGCGGTGGGGATCGAGCCGGTGCTGCTGCAAGTGGGGCCGGAAACGCACTTCCAGCCCACTCCCGAAATGCTCGACGGTCTCGACGTCGACGGCCTGATCGTCGCCAGCCCGTCGAACCCGACCGGCTCGATGCTCAGCCCCGAGGCGTTGCGGGCGCTTGCGGAAACCTGCCACGCGAGAGGCATCCGCCTGATCTCCGACGAGATTTACCACGGCATCGGCTACGGGATGCGCTTCGCCACCGCGACCGCGTTTAGCCCGTCGGCGGTGGTGGTCAACAGCTTCTCGAAATACTACTGCATGACCGGCTGGCGGCTCGGCTGGCTGGTGCTGCCCGAGGACATGCTGCGCGCCGCCGAGTGCCTCGCGCAGAACCTCTTCATCTCGCCGCCGACGATCTCGCAGCACGCCGCGACCGCCGCGTTCGACTGCCTCGACACCTTCGATGCGCTGGTGGCGGGCTACGGGCGCAACCGCGATCTCCTCGTGGCGGGGCTGGCGAAGCTCGGCATCGACAAGGTCGCGCCGCCCGACGGCGCGTTCTACGTCTACGCCGACGTCTCCCACCTCGGCCTCGATTCCGCCGAACTGTGCCGCCGGATGCTCGCCGAGACCGGCGTCGCGGTCGCGCCGGGCTGGGATTTCGACCCCGACGGCGGCGGGCGCTTCATCCGCTTCTCGTACTGCTGCGCGGAGGGCACGGTGAACGCCGCGCTCGACCGCCTGCGGGCGTGGCTGCCGACGCTCTGACGTGTGCCTCAGCGGCCCTTGAACAGGCCGCCGAGGAGGCCGCGCACGAGGCCGCCGACGACCTTCGCGCCGACGCCGCTCTTCGAGCCGAACATCGCCTTCGCCACCTCGCCCGCGACCTCGCGGCCGATCGCCGAGCTGGCCGAGCGGGAGGCCGAGCGCATCGCCTGATTCCACGGGCTCTGGGCGGCGGCGCGGTCGGCGGCGCGGCGCGCGCGCTCCGCTTCCTTGGCCTGACGCGCCTCTTCCTTCGCCCGTGCCGCCTCGGCCTTTTCCGCCTCGTTCGCGGCGCGCACCTCGGCGGCGGCCGCCGCCGCCTCGTTCGACTTCGCCTTGAGGATTTCCTCGGCGGATTCGCGGTCCACCGCCTCGTCGTACTTCCCGCCGATCGCGTCGGTCTCGATCAGCACCTTGCGTTCCTCGGGGGTGAGCGGGCCGACGCGCGAGCCCGGCGGGCGGATCAGCGTGCGCGCCACCGGCGCGGGCGCGCCGTCGGGCTGAAGCAGCGAAACCAGCGCCTCGCCGACCTTGAGTTCGGTGATCGCGGTGGCGACGTCGAGCCCCGGACTGGCGCGGAAGGTCTGCGCCGCCGATTTGACCGCCTGCTGGTCGCGCGGGGTGAAGGCGCGCAGCGCGTGCTGGACGCGGTTGCCGAGCTGCCCGGCGACGCGGTCGGGGATGTCGATCGGGTTCTGGGTGATGAAGTAGACGCCGACGCCCTTCGAGCGGATCAGCCGCACCACCTGCTCGATCGTCTCGATCAGCGCCTTGGGCGCGGCGTCGAAGAGCAGGTGCGCCTCGTCGAAGAAGAACGCGAGCACCGGCTTGTCGGGGTCGCCGATTTCGGGCAGGTGCTCGAACAGCTCGCTCATCAGCCAGAGCAGGAAGGTGGCGTAGAGGCGCGGGCTCGCCATCAGGCGATCGGCGGCGAGGATGTTGACGATGCCGTGCCCGGCGTCGTCGGCGGCGATGAAGTCGCTTAAGGTCAGCGCCGGTTCGCCGAAGAAGCGGTCGCCGCCCTGGCTGCGCAGTTGCAGCAGCGCGCGCTGGATCGCCCCGACCGAGGCCTTCGAGACGTTGCCGTAGGTGGCGGAAAGCTCCGCCGCGCGCTCGGCGCAGGCGGCGAGCATCGCCTGGAGGTCGTCGAGGTCGAGGAGGAGAAGGTTCTCCTTGTCGGCGACGTGGAAGGCGATGGTGAGCACGCCTTCCTGGGTGTCGTTGAGGTCCATCAGCCGCGCGAGCAGGAGCGGCCCCATCTCGGAGACGGTGGTGCGCACCGGGTGGCCCTGTTCGCCGAAGAGGTCCCAGAACTGCACCGGGCAGGCGGCGTAGGTCCAGTCGGCGAAGCCGATCTCCTTGGCGCGGTCGGAAAAGATCTGGTGGAGCTTGCCGATCGGCGCGCCGGGCATCGCGAGCCCGGCGAGGTCGCCCTTCACGTCGGCGACGAAGGTCGGCACGCCCGCCTTCGAGAACCCCTCGATCAGCCCTTGCAGCGTCACCGTCTTGCCGGTGCCGGTGGCGCCCGCGATCAGACCGTGGCGGTTGGCGCGCCGGAGTTCGAGCGCGCGCGGCGTGCCGTCGGCGGCGGCGCCGATGAAGAGATTGGTCGGGGTGTTCATGCTGCCTCCACCTTCGGATCGCGGCACGAACCTGAAACGCCGCGCTTTTTGACGATAGGCACTCGATGCGCCGGTGTCGATGGGGCGGCGCGGAAGAAACTCAGCCGTACATCAGATTGCAGATGAACACCGCCGCGGCGATGCCGGCGGCGTCGGCGGTGAGCGCGGCCCAGAGGGCGTGGCGCATCCGCTTGACCTGCACCGCGCCGAAGTAGACGGCGACGACGTAGAAGGTGGTTTCGGTCGAGCCCTGCAGGGTCGAGACGAGGTAGCCGGTGAGGCTATCCGGCCCGATCATCGGGTCGTTGATGATCGCGGCGACGATGCCGTACGCGCCCGAGCCCGAAAGCGGGCGCAAAAGCGCCATCGGCAGCGCTTCGGCGGGCAGGCCGATGTGGGCGGTGAGCTGCCCGAGCGGGGTGAGCAGCATTTCCATCGCGCCCGAGGCGCGGAACATCGCCACGGCGGTGAGGATCGCGACGAGGTAGGGGATGATCTTGACCGCGACCTGGAAGCCGTCCTTCGCGCCCTCGACGAACACCTCGTAGACCGGCACCTTCTTCGCGAGGCCGTAGCCGAGGAAGGCGATGGCGAGGCCGGGCACGATCCACGGCGCGATCGCGCGGCCCCAGAGGATGGTGGCGGGGATCATCGCGGCGATGAAGCCGAGCACCAGCACCGAAACCCAGAGCGGATACGCGCCGGTTTCCTCGGCGGCGGGCGGCGCGTCGTCGTCTTGCATCGCCTCGCCGGTATCGCTGCTGGCGCCGCCCGGAAAGAACCGGCAGTAGAGCTTGGCGCCGAGGATCGCCACGGTGGTCGAACAGATCGTCGCGAACAGGGTGGTGGGGACGATGCCCGCCGCGTCCGCCGAGCCCGCCGCGGCGCGCAGCGCGATGATGCCGGTGGGCAGCAGCGTCACCGACGAGGTGTTGATCGCGAGGAACAGCACCATCGCGTTGGTCGCGGTGCCCTTGACCGGGTTGATGCGGTCGAGCTGCTGCATCGCGCGGATGCCGAAGGGCGTTGCGGCGTTGCCCAGGCCGAGCGCGTTGGCCGAAAGGTTCATGATCATCGCGCCCATCGCCGGATGGTCGGCGGGGACGTCGGGGAACAGGCGCACCATCAGCGGCCGCACGGTTTTGGCGATGACGTTGAGCAGGCCGCCCGCCTCGGCCACCTTCATCAGCCCGAGGAAGAAGGTCATCACCCCGATCAGGCCGATCGCGAGCGTCACCGCGCCGCCCGCACCGTCGATCATCGCGAGGCCGAGGATTTCCATTGGGCTGGTGCCTGGGGCCATTCCGGCGGGGGCGAGCGCCTGACGCCACCCGGCGACGGCGAACGAAACCGCGATGATGCCGAAGAAGATCGCGTTCATCGGCGCGCCTCCTCTGCTTTCTCCTGCGTCATGGCCGGGCTTGTCCCGGCCATCCACGAGTTTTTGGTAAAACCAGGCGTGGATGCCCGGGTCAAGCCCGGGCATGACGAATAGGGGAAGGAGGCGGGTGGACTCATCGCGCGAGGTTCCCGAGGCGGTCGAGCGCGCCCTGGAGGATGAACGCGGCGGCGGACTTGTCGACCACCTGCTTGCGGCGCGAGCGGGTCATGTCGGCCTCGCCGATCAACAGGCGCTCGACGCCCGCGGTGGAGAGGCGCTCGTCCCAGAACGCGATCGGCGCGTCCCACGCCGCTTCCAGGCGCTCGGCGAACTTGCGGGTGATCTCGGCGCGCTCGCCCTCGGAGCCGTCCATCTGCAACGGCAGGCCGATCACCGCGCCCACCGCCTCGCGGCTCGCCACCGCCTTCATCAGCGCCGCCATGTCGGCGTCGCGGTTCTTGCGTTCGATCAACAGCAAGGGCGAGGCGATTGCGCGGGTGACGTCGGAGACGGCGACGCCGATCGTCTTCTGCCCGAAATCGAGCCCGAGGACCGCGCCGTATTGCGGGAGGGCGGCGGCAAATTCCTCGATTGCGGTCAGGATCATCGGGGAGGTCCTTGGGCTTCTGGATTGCGCCGAGGCGGATGGTTTGCTAAGCCATGCCGATGCGCGTTCGCGCGGACGCTTCTATGGAGACAGATATCCCATGTCGCTCGACAAGGCCACAGTCAGAAAGATCGGATTTCTGGCGCGATTGGAAATCCCCGAGGAAGACCTCGACGGTCTCGCCCACGAACTCAACGGAATCCTCGGCTGGGTCGAGCAATTGGCGCAAGTGGACACCGAGGGCGTCGCCCCGGTGGCCTCGGTCTCGCAGATGAAGCTGTTCTGGCGCGACGACGTGGTCACCGACGGCGAGATGCCCGAAAAGGTGCTGGCCAACGCCCCCGACGCGGCGGACGGCTACTTCCTGGTGCCGAAGGTGGTGGAGTAATCCCGATGACCGAACTCACGAAACTGACGCTCGCCGAGGTCCGCGACGGCCTCGCGAAGGGCGAATACACCTCCGTCGAACTGACCGAGGCGTTCCTCGGCGCGATGGAGGCCCACAAGGCCCTCAACGCCTACATCGTCAGCAGCCCCGACGTCGCGCTCGAACGCGCCAAGGCTTCCGACGCGCGCCGCGCCAAGGGCGAGGTGCTGGGGCCGATGGACGGCGCCCCGGTGGCGATCAAGGATCTGTTCTGCACCGAGGGGGTGCAGACCACCGCCGCCTCGAAGATCCTCGAAGGCTTCAAGCCGCAGTATGAATCGACCGTCTCCGGTAAGCTCCGCTCCGGCGGCGCGGTGATGCTCGGCAAGACCAACCTCGACGAGTTCGCGATGGGCTCGGCCAACATCACCTCGGCCTACGGCAACGTGGTGAGCCCGTGGGTGGCCGAGGACGATCCCGAGAAGCTCGTGCCCGGCGGTTCCTCGGGCGGCTCGGCGGCTGCGGTTTCCGCGCATCTCTGCCTCGCCGCCACCGGCACCGACACCGGCGGCTCGATTCGCCAGCCCGCCGCGTTCACCGGCATCGTCGGCTTGAAGCCGACCTACGGCCGCTGCTCGCGCTGGGGCATCGTCGCGTTCGCTTCGTCGCTCGACCAGGCCGGGCCGATGACCCGCACGGTGCGCGACGCCGCGATCATGCTCGGCCAGATGGCGGGCTTCGACCCGAAGGACAGCACCTCGGCCAAGGTCGAGCTGCCGGACTTCGAGAAGGCGCTCACCGGCGACATCCGCGGCCTCAAGGTCGGCATCCCGAAGGAATACCGCCCCGACGGCCTGAATTCCGAGATCGCGGCGCTCTGGGACCAGGGCGTCGAGTGGCTGAAGGATGCGGGCGCTGAGGTCGTCGAGATCAGCCTGCCGCACACCGACAAGGCGCTCGCCACCTACTACATCGTCGCTCCGGCGGAGGCGTCCTCGAACCTCGCCCGCTACGACGGCGTGCGCTACGGCCTGCGCGTCGAGAACGGCGGCAACCTCGACGAGATGTACATGAAGACCCGCGCCAAGGGCTTCGGCAAGGAGGTCAAGCGGCGCATCCTGATCGGCACCTACGTGCTCTCGGCGGGCTACTACGACGCCTATTACCTCAAGGCGCAGAAGGTCCGCGCGCTGATCGCGCAGGACTTCGCCGAGGCGTTCAAGAAGGTCGATCTGATCCTCACCCCGACCGCGCCGTCGGACGCCTTCCCGATCGCGGGCGGGGCGAAGGTCGACCCGATCACGATGTACCTCAACGACGTGTTCACGGTTCCGGCGTCGCTCGCGGGCGTCCCCGCGATGTCGATCCCCGGCGGACTGTCGCAGCGCGGCCTGCCGCTCGGCCTGCAACTCATCGGACGCCCGTTCGACGAGGAAACCATCCTCCGCGCCGCCGGGGTGATGGAAGCCGCCGCGGAGTTCTCCGCCGTGCCGACCCTTCTGCGAGGGACGAAGTAAGATGAGCTACATCATTCAGGGCGAAACCGGTCCGTGGGAAGTCGTCATCGGCTTGGAAGTCCACGCCCAGGTGATCTCCAACGCCAAGCTGTTCTCGGGCGCGTCCGCCACCTTCGGCGGCGACCCGAACACCCATGTCGCGTTTCTCGACAGCGGGATGCCCGGCATGTTGCCGGTGATCAACGCCGAGTGCGTGCGCCAGGCGGTCAAAACCGGCCTCGGCCTCAACGCGGTGATCAACCGCCGCTCGATCTTCGACCGCAAGAACTACTTCTACGCCGACCTGCCGCTCGGCTATCAGATCAGCCAGTTCGCCCATCCGATCGTCGGCGAGGGCACGATCATCCTCGACCTCAAGGACGGCACCAGCCGCGAGGTCGGCATCGAGCGCCTGCACCTCGAAATCGACGCGGGCAAGTCGCTGCACGACCAGCATCCGTCGAAGTCGTTCATCGACCTCAACCGCGCCGGCGTCGCGCTGATGGAGATCGTCTCCAAGCCCGACATGCGCAGCCCCGAGGAAGCGGGCGCGTACCTCAAGAAGCTGCGCGCGATCCTGCGTTACCTCGGCACCTGCGACGGCAACATGGAAGAAGGCTCGATGCGCGCCGACGTCAACGTCTCGGTGCGTCATCCGGGCGAGCCGCTGCGCACCCGCTGCGAGATCAAGAACGTCAACTCGGTGCGCTTCGTGATGCAGGCGATCGAGTACGAGGCGCAGCGCCACGTCGAGGTCTACGAGCAGGGCGGCATCATCGAGCAGGAAACCCGCCTGTTCGACAGCAACAAAGGCAACACCCGGCCGATGCGCTCGAAGGAGTTCGCGCACGACTACCGCTACTTCCCCGATCCCGATCTTCTGCCGCTCGAATTCAGCCAGGAGTTCGTCGACGAGATCAAGGCGGGCCTGCCCGAGCTGCCCGACGCCAAGAAGGCGCGCTTCATCGCCGACTACGGCATCACGCCGTACGACGCGGGCGTGCTGGTGGCGGAAAAGGAAACCGCCGCGTACTTCGAGGCGGCTGCCGAGGGCTACGACGCCAAGGCGGTGGCGAACTGGGTGATGGGCGACCTCTTCGCCGCTCTCAACCGCACCGGCCGCGACATCACCGACAGCCCGGTGGCGCCCGAGAATATCGGCAAGCTCGTCAACCTCATCAAGGACGACACCATCTCCGGACGCATCGCCAAGGAGGTGTTCGAGATCATGGTCGAGACCGGCGACGCGCCCGACAAGATCGTCGAGGAGCGCGGCCTCAAGCAGGTCACCGATACCGGCGCGATCGAGGCGGTGGTGGATCAGGTGATCGCCGCCAACCCCGACAAGGTCGCCGAGGTCAAGGCGGGCAAGGAGAAGCTGTTGGGCTGGTTCGTCGGCCAGGTGATGAAGGCCTCGCAGGGCAAGGCCAACCCCGGCATTCTCAACGAGATGCTGAAAAAGAAGCTGCTCGGCTAAAGCCGGGTTCAAGGCTGGAACGGACAGGGCCGGAGCGAAAGCTCCGGCCCTTGTCGTATCTGGCGTCTCATCGATTTTCCCGCAAAAACGAACGGATGATTGAGTTTGTGTCGAAAATACAAATCTTGCTAAACTCTAACTCACAAAATGTGTAAGGTTTTTTATCCCGGAAGTAACGGCAAGGAGTCCGCGCGGGCCGGGCGAAAAGATCGTTTTGGAAGACATTTGGGGGATATCAAAGGATTTTGAGGTAATTGCGCATCGGTGATGGAACTGAACCGGTCGTATGTCTTGACATGTCTTAAGTTGTTTCTCGGAAAATCCACACATCTGGAGGGAACAAAATGGCTATGGACGGTGATCAAGTGAAAACCGGTGGGAAATGTCCCGTCATGCACGGCGGCGT
>QKGW01000587.1 GCA_003250275.1 Alphaproteobacteria bacterium | reverse complement strand
CGAGGACGCGAACGTGCCCTCGGGCACGGTGGTGCAGGTGTTCCAGCCCGGCTACCAGATCCACGACCGCCTGCTGCGCGCGGCGATGGTGGTGGTCTCGAAGGGCGGGCCGAAGGGTTCCGGCCAGGAGCCGGGCGGCCCCGGCGCGGCCGTCGACACCCAGGCCTAAAGCGAAACGCGTTTCACGTGAAACCGGCCATCCCGAAGGATGGCCGGTTTTTTCATGCGAACAGCCGCGCGCCGCGGTGCGCGAGATCGCGGAAACTCGCGCCGATGTGGTCGGCGAGGGCGCGCACCGCCGGCGTCGCGCCGGGGCGGACGAGCAGGAACATCTGGAATTCGCCGATCGGCGGCAGATGGTCGAGGCGCACCAGCGGCGGCGCGATCACGCTCACCGGCAGCGCGGCGATCGCGAGGTCCGCCTCCACCGCCGCGACCTGCCCCTGGCATTGCTCCGAGGAATAGGCGACGCGGTAGGCGAGCCCGGCGCCGTCGAGCGCATTGAGCGCCGCGGCGCGCCACGCGCACCCGACCTCGGCGACGGCGAGCGGCAACGGGTCGAGGGTGTGCGCGCGGCCGTGGCGCAGCCCCGCCCAGACCAGGGTTTCGGTGTGCAGCGCCTCGGCCTCAGGCGGCGGATCGGCGCTGTCGGTGAACACCACGACGTCGAGCCCGCCCTCGCGGCAGCGCCGCAGCAACGGCGTGCTGCTGTCGAGCTTGACCTCGACTTCGACGTGCGGATGGGTGCAGGCGAAGCGGCGCAGCACCTCGGGCAGGGCAATCATTCCGGCGTCGCCGGGCGCGCCGATGCGCACCCGCCCTTCGAGCCGCGGCGCGTGGAAATGGCGGAGCGCCTCGTCGTTGAGCGCGAGCAGACGGCGGGCGTAGTCGATCAGGGTTTCGCCGTCGCCGGTGAGCGCGACGCTGCGCGAATCCCGCGCGAACAGGGGCCGCCCGACGATGTCTTCGAGCTTCTTCACCTGCAGGCTCACCGCCGAGGGGGTGCGCCCGACGATCTCGGCGGCGCGCGAGAAGTTGCCGGTGTCGCAGATCGCGACGAAGGTGCGGGCGAGATCCATGTCGAGGTGCAGCACGGGCGCCTTCTATCGTTGAGATTTGCTCAAAGCTCAGATTTGACCTTCTCGTTTCTCTCAAAGATAAACCGATGTCACGCTGGGTGCAAATCCCAGGAGGTGACGATGTTGCGATTTCTGAACGAGAGCTGGAAAATCTACCGCCGCCGCCGCCGTCTCGCGGCGCTCGCCGAGCTGCCGGATTGGCTGCTCGCCGATGCGGTGGGCCTGGAGCGGGCGCAACTCGAAAGCCTGCTCGCGTGGCGCGCGCCGGAGGACATCGTCGCGGCGCTCGACAACGCCGTCGGCGATCAGGTCCTGCGCCAGATCGGATCGGTGATTTCGGCGAGGAAGGCCTCGAACGCGGCCTCCTCCTCGGGCAATGGCGCGTGCGGACGCGCCGCGCGGAACGGCCGCTCGACGACGATCGCCGCCGCCGGTCCGGCACTGTCGCTCTCCACCGCGAACGACAGGCCGGGTTCGCGCCCGCCGTTGAGTTCGAGGTAGACCTCGGCGAGCAGCCGGGTATCGAGCAACGCGCCGTGCAGGGTGCGCTGGGTGTTGTCGATCGAGAAACGCTGGCACAGCGCGTCGAGGCTGTTGCGCGCCCCGGGGAAGCGCGCCTGCGCGATCTTGAGGGTGTCGACCGCCCGGTCGTAGGGGATGATCGGGCGGTTGCAGCGCGCCAGTTCGGCGTTGATGAACTTGAAGTCGAAGCTCGCGTTGTGCGCGACGATCGGCGCGTCGCCGACGAATTCGAGGAAGTCGTCGACGATCTCCTCGAACAACGGCTTGTCGGCGAGGAATTCGGCGGTCAGGCCGTGGACCCGCGCGGCCTCTTCCGGCACGTCGCGCAGAGGATTGATGTATTTGTGGAAATAGCGCTCGGTCGGCTGATGGTCGATCAGCTCGACGCACGCCACTTCGACGATGCGGTCGCCGGTATCGGGATCGAGGCCGGTGGTTTCGGTATCGAGGGCGACTTCACGCATGGTTCCGCTCCGCCGGATGCTTGAAACGATCGAGGGCCCGGCGCACCGCGTTCCACGCGAAACGCCGCCCGAGGCCGGTGGGGATCACCACGTCGGCGCGTTTGCGCTTCTCCGCGTCGGCCATCTGCCGCGCCCGTACCGCCTTGAGGCGGTCGCGGGTCATCCCCGGGCGGCGCAGCACCCGCTGCGCCTGGATCGA
>QKGW01000313.1 GCA_003250275.1 Alphaproteobacteria bacterium | reverse complement strand
TGATCCGTGGTGGTCTGCGCGCAGTCTTTGCGCTCAACCGCGGAGACGAGATATTCAACCGAGGCGATGAAATCTTGACACCCGTATGTAAGGCGCGCCCGGCGGGGCGGTCAACGGCTTTCGGCGGTTTTTCGCCGCTCTTGCTGCGCGGGAGGGCGGAGCGATGATTTTGATCGCGCTCGGGGCCAATCTCGTCAGCCGGTTCGGGCAGCCGCGCGAGACCTTGGAGGCGGCGCTCGCGCGCCTGCCCGTGGCGGGTTTGCGGGTGGCGGCGTGCTCGGCGTGGTACGCCACCGCGCCGATCCCCGCATCGGATCAGCCCGACTATGTAAATGGCGTCGCGGCGGTCGAGACCGATCTCGACGCCGAGGCGACGCTTGCGGCGCTGCACGCGATCGAAGCCGAGTTCGGGCGGGTGCGCTCGGTGGTCAACGCGCCGCGCGTGCTCGACCTCGACCTCATCGCCTATCACGACGAGGTGCGTGCGACGGCACCGATCCTGCCGCATCCGCGGATGCACGAGCGCGCCTTCGTCCTCGTGCCGCTCGCCGACGTCGCGCCCGCGTGGACGCATCCGCTGCTCGGGCGGAGCGTTGCCGAACTCATCGCGGCGCTGCCGCCGGGGCAGGCGATCCGCCGCCTCGATTGAAGCGGGGCGCGGCCTTGCGACGCGCGAGGCTTGCGTTTATCTATGGGAGGGCTTAAAAGAGCTTTCCCTTTTTTGCGATATCAGGATATCCCATGGCGCGCGTCACGGTAGAAGACTGCATCCTCAAGGTTCCGAACCGCTTCGAACTCGTCCTGCTGACGGCTCAGCGGGCGCGCGACATCAGCGCCGGCGCGCCGCTCACGATCGACCGCGACAACGACAAGACCACCGTCGTCTCCCTGCGCGAAATCGCCGACGAGACCGTCGAAGTGGACGGCCTGCGCACCGCGCTGATCCAGGGTCTGCAGAAGACCGTCGACTTCGACGAGCCGGAAGACGACGCCGAGATGCAGGCGATCGAGATCGAACTCGCCGAGGCGTCGATGAATCTGGACCTCTCCCAGGAAATGCGCGAAGATTCGCTGAACGAACAGGATGAGACGGATTTCATCGCTCCCGAAGAGACCGAGGAAGACCTCTAAGGAGCCTTGAGAGCGGCGTTTCGTCGTTCGGGGCCGAGATAGCGTGGGGTGCCGCAGGAACGATGCGGGCATCCGTCCAAAAGCGGCTGCTAGGCCGCTTTTGTCGTCTCAAGCGTTGAGGAGTTGCGATTGGGCATGATGCGCCAGTACGAACTGGTGGAACGGGTGAAGTCCTACGATCCGGCGACGGATGAGGATGCTCTCAATCGTGCCTACGTGTACGCGATGAAGATGCACGGGAGCCAGAAGCGCGAAAGCGGCGACCCGTACTTCTCGCACCCGATCGAGGTCGCGGGCATCCTCACCAAATACAAACTCGATACCGCCTCGATCATCACCGGCCTCCTGCACGACACCATCGAGGACACCGGCGCCAGTCTCCAGGAACTCAAGGAGATGTTCGGCGCAGACGTCGCGCATCTCGTCGACGGCGTGACCAAGCTCACCCGCATCCAGCTCCAGTCCGACCAGACCAAGCAGGCCGAGAACTTCCGCAAGTTCGTGCTGGCGATGAGCGAGGACATTCGCGTCCTCCTGGTCAAGCTCGCCGACCGCACCCACAACATGCGGACCCTGCACTTCGTCAAGTCGCCGGAGAAGCGCCGACGCATCGCGCTCGAAACCATGGAGATCTACGCGCCGCTCGCCGAGCGCATCGGTCTCCAGGAGATCAAGTCGGAACTCGAAGACCTTGCGTTCGCCGAGCTGCATCCCGAGGCGCGCCAGTCGATCATCACCCGCCTGTCGTTCCTGCGCGAGCAGGGGACGGCGCTGATCGACAACATCATCGAGGAACTGCGCACCACCCTCGAAACCAGTGGCGTGATCGCCAACGTCACCGGCCGCGAAAAGACGCCGTATTCGATCTGGCGCAAGATGCAGCGCAAGGACGTCGGCTTCGAGCAGCTTTCCGACATCATGGCGTTCCGCATCCTCGTCGACAATCTCGAGGACTGCTACCGCGCGCTCGGCATCATCCACAGCCAGTACCCGGATGGTTCCGGGGCGGTTCAAGGACTACATCTCGACGCCGAAGCCGAACGGCTATCAGTGTTTGCACACCGGCGTGATCGGCCCGCAGCGGCACCGCATCGAGGTGCAGATCCGCACCCGCGAGATGCACGCGGTCAACGAGCTTGGCGTCGCGGCGCACTGGCAATACAAGCAGGGCCACAGCCACGATGGTAAACAATTCCGTTGGTTGCGTGAGCTTCTTGAGATTTTGGATCACGCTTCGAGCCCCGAGCCGATCAGGTCTTCTGCTTCACCCCGAAGGGCGACCTGATCTCGCTGCCGAGCGGCTCGACCCCGGTCGACTTCGCCTACGCGGTGCACACCGCGGTCGGCGACCACTGCGTCGGCGCCAAGGTCAACGGCCGCATCGTCACCCTGCGCGCCGAGCTCAAGAACGGCGATCAGGTCGAGATCGTCACCTCCAAGACTCAGCATCCGTCGCCGGAATGGGAACGCTTCGTCGTCACCGCCAAGGCGCGCACCCGCATCCGCCGCTACGTGCGCACCCAACAGCGCGAGCAGTACCTCGAACTCGGCCGCCAAATCCTCGAGCGCGCGTTCCGTCAGGCGGGCGTCGAGCTTTCGGAAAAGGGGCTGGAAAGCGTTCTCAAGCAGTTCAAGGTGGGCAGCGTCGAAGACCTGCGCGCGGTGGTGGGCGAGGGCAATATCTCGGGCCGCGAGGTCGTCACCGCGGTCTACCCGGAACTCAAGGACCAGCCGAAGCCCGACAAGATCGTGCCGATGGCGCGCGCCCGCACCAAGCCGAAGCCGGGCGCGGCGCTGCCGATCAAGGGTCTGATTCCGGGCATGGCGATCCACTTCGCGCAGTGCTGCCACCCGCTGCCGGGCGACCGCATCGTCGGCATCGTCTCCACCGGCAAGGGCGTGACGGTGCACACCATCGACTGCCCGACGCTCGAACGCCTCGCCGACGAGCCGGAGCGCTGGCTCGACATCTCGTGGGACGAGGACGGCGCGGCGGAAACCCACATCGGCCGGGTGAAGCTGATCCTCACCAACGAGCCGACCGCGCTCGGCACCTTGACGATGCTGATCGCGCAGAACAACGGTAGTATCGTCAATCTCAAGATCACCAACCGCTCGAAAGCGTTCTTCGAGGTGATCGTCGACGTCGAGGTGCGCGACGTGCGCCACCTCACCAACATCATCGCGGCGCTGCGCGCCACCACGGTGATCAGCGCCGTCGAGCGCGCGCGAAGCTGAGGACTCCTCCCGTGACCGACTCTTCCGAACTGCGCCTGGGCGTGAACATCGATCATGTCGCGACGGTGCGCAACGCGCGCGGCGGCGCGATGCCCGACCCGGTGCGCGCCGCGCATCTCGCGATCGCCGCGGGCGC
>QKGW01000065.1 GCA_003250275.1 Alphaproteobacteria bacterium | reverse complement strand
CGTCGGCGGGCGCGTCTTCGAGGGTTTCGTCCATCAACAGTTCGCTCGACTGCGCGCCGTAGAGGGTGCACAGGGTCTCGACGTCGAGCCGTTCGCTCGGGCCGTCGTAGACCATCTTCCCCTGCGCGAGCGCGACGGCGCGCGGGCAGAAGCGCTTGGCGTAGGCGACCTGATGCAGCGAGACGACGACGGTGGTGCCGTCCTCGGCGTTGATCGCGGCTAGGCTTTCCATCACCCGGCGCGCGCTTTCGGGGTCGAGCGAGGCGATCGGCTCGTCGGCGAGGATAATCGCCGCCTTCTGCACCAGGGCGCGCGCGATCGCGCCGCGCTGCTGCTGCCCGCCGGAGAGGGTCGAGGCGCGCTGCATCGCATAATCGGCCATGCCAACGCGGTCGAGCGCCTCCATCGCCGCGAGCTTCTCGTCGCGGGTGAAGCGCCCGAGGCTACCGCGCCAGAAGCCGATGCGGCCGAGACCGCCGAGGAGCACGTTTTCGAGCAGCGAAAGCCGCCCGACGAGATTGAATTGCTGGAAGATCACCGCGACGTCGGCGCGCAGGCGGCGCACGTCGGGGCTCAGGCGGCCATTGCACTGCATCCGCTGGCCCTGGATCGTGACCTCTCCGGAATTGCCGATGACGCCGCGGTCGCCGACTACGAGGCCGCTCAGATGGCGGATCAGCGTCGACTTGCCCGAACCCGATGCACCGATCAGGGCGACCATCTCGCCCCTGGCGATATCGAGGGTGATGTCGTCAAGCGCCCGCTTCGCGCCCGAGCGCCCGCCCGGCGGCTTGCCGAAGGTTTTCGACAGATTGCCGACGTGAATCGCCGTCATGAACTCGTTCCTGGCTAGTGAACCGACGGCGGAAACCCTAGGAACAAAACCCGGCGGTGTCGTTTTCCCGCGGAAGAAAAATTTGTGATAGAAATGTGATACGGTTCGCCTTATCCCCTGCAGGTGGAGAGCTTCCCTCAACGAAATCGTGACGGATGCCCACCTCTTGGCGTAGTATCCCGTTTCCCCGCTCCGTATTTCGAAGAAACGTCCCATGGCCAACCTCGGCAACATTTGCATCGTCTGCCCGGACCAGGAGCGGTCGCGCGTCGTCGCGGCCTATTTCGAGCACGCGCGCTACCACGTCGACGTTCAGACGAACCCCGACGCCGCGCTGGCCGCGATGAGCACCGACGCGCCCGACGTCGCGCTGATCATCGACCCCAAGGGGGCCGAGGGCGCGCTGCTGCGGCGCCTGCGCGAACTCCCGGAGACCGCCAACGTCTCGATCGCCTTCGCCGACGGCGAGACGGCGCACACCGCCGAGGCCCACGCCGCGGACGACGTGCTCCCCGCGGGGATCGACGCGGACGCCATGGTGTTCCGCCTGCAGCCGCTGTTCCGCCTCGCGACGATGAAAAGCGAGCTGCGCCTGCGCGCCCGCGATCTCGGCACCGCCGGCCCCTCGCCGACCGGACCGGCGCGCGCGCTCTACATCGGCCTCAACCCGGATACGACCCTGGCCGCCGATTTCCTCGGCGACGACGCGGTGTGGGAAAGCGCCACCTCGACCGCCGAAGCCGAGATCATTCTCACCGGCCCCGGCATGTTCGACCTCGTGGTGGTCGACGCGCCGGTCGTCCTGCTCGACTCCGTGGTCGGGCTCTGCCGCGACATGCGCGACAACTCGCGCCTGTTCAACCTGCCCTTCCTGGTGCGAATGCCCGGCCTCGACAAGGCCGGCGCGCGCGATCTCTACCGCGCCGGAGTGAGCCGCGTGCTCGACGCGAGCGATGCGCCCGAAACCGCACAGGGCGAAGCGCGATCGTTGATCGCGTTGCAGAATCGCCGCGCCGCGTTGCGCGATTCGCTGCGCCGCACCCTCACCGAGGCGACCGGACATCCCCGCCAAGCGGTCTATACCGAGGAATTCCTCCACGCCTATCTCGAGCGCCGCATCGCACTCGCGGTCCGGCAGAACCGCGCCCTCTCGGTGGTGCACCTGCACCTGCCCGAGGCGGTTTCGCTGCGCGACGAAGCCGGCCCCGCCGCCTGCGCGGTGCTGAGCGAGCAGCTCGCGCGCTGGCTCGCGCGCCTGATCCGCGTCGAGGACCTTGCGGCGCGCCTCACCGACTCCGATTTCATCGTCGTGCTGCCGGACACCCTGCCCTCCGAGGCGCAGGTGGTGATGAACCGCATCGCGGGCGTGCTCACCTTCACCGACTTCGCCGTGCCGGAGGTCTACCGCCCGGTGAAGATCTGGCCGCTCGTCGGCGTCGCCGGGCTCGAACCGGGCGACGCGCCGGGCGACATCCTGAACCGCGCGCGCGCCAATCTGAACTGAGATCCGGAGGGCGAATGCAGATCGCCATCCACTTCGACGTCATCTGCCCGTGGTGCTTCATCGGGCTCAAGCGCCTGCGCCTCGCGATGGCGCAGCGGCCCGGCACGCGTCCGACGCTGATCTGGCGCCCCTATTTCCTCAATCCCGACCTGCCCGACGCGGGGATCGACTTCTCCGTCTACATCGAGCGCAAGTTCGGCGGCGCGCTGCGCGGCAAGCGCCTGCTCGGCTCGCTCGAAGAGATCGGGCGCGGCCTCGGCATTCCCTTTGCCTTCGACACCATCCGCCGCGTGCCGCCGACGCTCGACGCGCACCGGATGATCCGCCTCGCGCATCGCTTCGGCGTGCAGACCGAGGTCGCGGAAGCCCTGTTCACCGCGCATTTCTGCAACGGACGGGACATCGGCGATCCGCAGATGCTGATTCAGGCGGGGACCCGGGCAGGACTTTCGCAGGCGGAGATCGAGGCGGCGCTCGCCGACGAAGAACTCGCGGCGACACTGCGCGACGAGGCGACCGCGGCGCAGCGCTCCGGCACCCTCGGGGTGCCGCTGTTCGTGCTCAACGACAGCTTCGTGATCACCGGCGCGCACGAACCCGAGGTTCTGGTGCGGATGCTCGACGTCGCCGCGGCGGGCGAGGAAGTCCACGCGATGGCGGCGAACTTCAGCCCGCAGCGATCTCGGCCAACGCCTCCATGATCCGCCGCGCGCCGGTCAGGCGCACGCCGGCATCCTCCCACTGACGCATGATCACGATCTTCTGATCCGGGCGGATCTTGATCGTCGCGACGTTCTTCGAGATGTACGCCACTAGCCCCGCCGGATTGGGGAACTCGTTGTTGCGCAGGGTGATCACGCCGCCCTTCGGCCCCGCGTCGAAGCGCTCGACGTTGGCCTTGAGGCACAAGCCCTTGAGCGCCACCACGTCGAGAAGGTTCTCGACCTCGTGCGGCAACGGGCCGAAGCGGTCGATCATTTCCGCCGCCAGAGCCTCGCCCTCGGCACGGTCGGCAACCGCGGCGATGCGCCGGTAAAGATTCAAGCGAACGCTCAAATCCGCGATGTAAGTCTCTGGAATCAAAACCGGCATTCCAAGAGAAATCTGCGGAGACCAGGTTTCCGCCGCCTCCGCGCCCTCGCCGCCCTCGCGCGCCGCCGCCACCGCTTCCTCGAGCAGGTGCTGGTAGAGCTCGATGCCGACTTCCTTGATGTGACCGGACTGCTCGTCGCCGAGGAGGTTGCCCGCGCCGCGGATGTCGAGGTCGTGGCTGGCAAGGCTGAAGCCCGCGCCGAGGCTGTCGAGCGAGTGCATCACGTCGAGGCGCTTCATCGCGGTCTTGCCGACCTGGCGGTCGTGCGGCAGCGTCAGATAGGCGTAGCTGCGCGCCTTGCCGCGCCCGACGCGGCCGCGCAGCTGATAGAGCTGCGAGAGGCCGAAGAGGTCGGAGCGGTGGATGACGATGGTGTTGACGTTCGGCAGGTCGAGGCCGCTCTCGATGATGTTGGTCGAGACCAGCACGTCGTAGGCGCCGTCGGAGAACGCGGTCATCACGTCCTCGAGGTCCTTCGCCGCCATCTGGCCATGCGCCACCGCGACGCGGATGTCCGGCACCATGCGGTGCAGGCGTTCGAGCACGAGGTCGATGTCCTTGATCCGCGGGCAGACGTAGAAGGTCTGGCCGCCGCGGAAGCGCTCGCGCAGAATCGCCTCGCGGATGATCACCGGGTCGAACGGCAGCACGAAGGTCCGCACCGCGAGGCGATCGACCGGCGGCGTCGCGATGATCGAGAGTTCCTTCACCCCGGAGAGTGCCATCTGCAAAGTGCGCGGGATCGGCGTGGCGGACAGCGTGAGCACGTGCACGTCGGCCTTGAGCTGCTTCAGCCGCTCCTTGTGGGCAACGCCGAAGTGCTGCTCTTCGTCAACGATCAGAAGGCCCAAGCGTGCAAACTTGATGCTTTTTGCAAGCACGGCGTGGGTGCCGATGACGATGTCGACGGTGCCTTTCTCCAGCCCGTCGCGCACCTGCGACGACGCCTTGGCCGACACCAGCCGCGACAGCATCTCGACCTTGAGCGGCAGCCCGGCGAAGCGTTCGCGGAAGCCGCGGTAGTGCTGGCGCGCGAGCAGCGTCGTCGGCACCACCACCGCCACCTGCACGCCCGACATCGCCGCCACGAACGCGGCGCGCATCGCCACCTCGGTCTTGCCGAAGCCGACGTCGCCGCACACCAGACGGTCCATCGCGCGGCCCGCGCCGAGGTCGGCGATCACGTCCTCGATCGCCTTCATCTGGTCTTCGGTCTCGGTGTAGGGGAAGCGCGCGGCGAACTCGTCGTAGAGCCCCTGCGGCGGCGCGATGCTGTCGGCCTTGCGGATCTGGCGCGCCGCGGCGGTCTTGATCAGCTGTTCGGCGATCTCGCGGATGCGCTCCTTGAGCCGCGCTTTGCGCGCCTGCCATGCCGGGCTGCCGAGGCGGTCGAGCGCGACGCCCGCGTCCTCGGAGCCGTAGCGCGAGAGCACCTCGATGTTCTCCACCGGCACGAACAGCTTGTCGCCGTCGGCGTAGACGAGGCGCAGGCAGTCGTGCGGCGCACCGCCCGCGTTGACCGTCTCCAATCCCTCGTAGCGCCCGATGCCGTGCTCGGCGTGGACGACGAGGTCGCCCTCGGCGAGCGCCGAGGCGTCGGCGATGAAATTCTCCGCCTTGCGCGCCTTCTTGCGGCGCGGCTGGGCGAGGCGGTCGCCGAGAATATCCTGCTCGGCGATCACGCACAGGCCGGGTGCGCGGAAGCCGTGCTCGATCGGCACCGCCACCACCGCCAGAACCTCGGCGGGCAGCGCGCCGACCTCGGCCCAGGCGTCTACGGTGGTCACCGCGCCGAGCCCCTTGAGCATACTCGCCAAGCGGTCGCGCGAACCCGGGGTGAGCGCCGCGATCATCGTCCGCCGCCCCTGCCCGCGCTGCTCGGCGACGTAGGCGGAGATTTCTGGCAGCACGGTTTCGAGCGCGCGGCCCTTGGCCTCGGCGAACGGCCGGCCCGGCAAGCTTTCCATCGCGCGGGCGGGCGCGTCGGCGAAATCCTCGGGCGCGGCGTCGAGCGGCGTCAGCAGCACCACCGCGCGCGACGCGAGCTGGTGCTTCCATTGCTCGCTGTCGAGGTAAAGGCGCTCGGGCGGCAGCGGATGGTACGGCGCGCTGCCGTCCTTGACGCTCTCAGCCGCCTTGCGCGCGGCGTAGTACTCGCCGATCTGGTCCCACGCGGCGGTCAGGCTCTCGCCGAGCGCGGCGTCGAACACCACCACCGCCTCGGGCACGTAGGCGAACAGCGTGTCGAGGCCGTCGGTGAACAGCGGCAGCCAGTTTTCCATGCCGGGGAAGCGCCGCCCGGCGGACACCGCCTCGTAGAGCGGGTCGTCGGCGATCGCGCCGAAGTGTTCGCGATAGCCGGTGCGGAACGCCGCGATGCTGGTCTCGTTCAGCCGGATTTCCGAGATCGGGCGCAGCACCAGACGGTCGAGCGGCTGGGTGGTGCGCTGCGTCACCGGATCGAAGGCGCGCAGGGTGTCGAGGGTGTCGCCGAAAAAGTCGAGACGCGCCGGGTCCGCCGCGCCGGAGGGGAAGATGTCGACGATGCCGCCGCGTACCGCGTATTCGCCGGGCTCGAGAACCTGCTCGGCGCGGCCGTAGCCGTTGCGCTCGAGAAAGCCGACGAGTTCGACGGGGTCGATGCTGCCGCCCGCGGCGAGGTCGAGGTGCACGCCCTGCATCGTCTCGCGCGGCGCGACCCGCTGCAGCGCGGCGCGCGCGGTGGTGAGGATCAGGCGGCCCGCCTTGACCGGCGCGTCGGCAAGGCGGGAAAGGGTCTCCAGCCTGCGCCCGACGAGTTCGGCGTGCGGCGAGGCGCGGTCGTAGGGCACGGTGTCCCACGCCGGGAATTCGAGAATTTCGATGTCGGGAGAGAAGAACGCGACCGCGTCGGCGAGGCGCGCGAGCTGCACGTCGTCGGCGGCGACGTGGACGATACCGCCCGCCGCCGCGCGTGCGAGCGTGCCGAGCAGGCACGCATCGAAACCGGTCGCGACGCCGGTCAGCGTCAGCCGCGATCCGGCGGTCAGGTCATTCAGAGTGTCGTTCAACGCAACGTCTTGACGTAGTCGAAATCCATCAGCAGCCGCATCACCGGCGTATCCATCGCCGCCGGAACCGGCGCCTTGTAGCAGAGCCAATCGAGCAGATCGCTGTCCGGCACGTCGAGGATCGCCTCGTATTCGCGCAGCGCGTCGGCGTCGAAGTCTTTGACTTTCGCCGCGGCGAACGCGCCGATCACCAGATCGAGTTCCTTCATGCCGCGATAGCTGGAACGAAACATCAGGCGCTTGCGCCGGATTTCAAGAGCGGTGTTGACGGTCATCGGATCCTGCTTTGTTGCAAGCGTCGGGTGGAGGTCGGGGCTCGGGATAGGGTATACAGGGGATGGCTTTTGTTGTCACCCCAGGCGGACTGATGCGCCCGACCATCCTTTACCCGCTATTCGCGCCGCTGACCAGCCTGCCCGGCGTCGGTCCGCGTCTCGCCCCACTGCTCGCCCGCGCGGCGGACGGCGAGACCGTGGTCGATCTCCTGTGGCACCTGCCGCACGCCTGCCTCGACCGCTCGGCGCGCCCGGCAATCGCCGATACCGGCGACGGCGAGGTCGCGACGCTCACCGTGCGGGTGCTGCGCCACGAACCCGCGCCGCCGCGCTCGCGCACGCCCTACCGCGTCCACTGCGCCGATGACTCGGGGGAGATCACCCTGGTGTTCTTCCACGCGCGCGAGGACTACCTGCGCGCCCAACTGCCCGAGGGCGCGACGCGCCTCGTCAGCGGCAAGGTCGAACGCTTCCGCGACGCGCCGCAGATCAGCCACCCGGACTACATCGTGCCGCCCGAGAAGGCCGACGAAATCCCCGCGATCGAACCGCTCTACGGCCTCACCGCCGGGTTGACGCAAAAGACCGTGGGCAAGGCCGCGCGTGGCGCGCTCGACAAGCTCCCCGACCTGCCGGAGTGGAACGACCCGCACCTCGTCCGCCGTGAGGGCTGGCCCGCGTGGCGCGCCGCGCTCGAAGCCGTGCACCGCCCGGCGGAAGCGGAAGGCTGCGGCCCCCTCGCTCCGGCGCGCCGCCGCCTCGCCTTCGACGAACTCCTGGCGGCGCAGCTCGCGCTTTCGCTGGTGCGCGCCAAGGCCCGCGCGCGGCCCGGCTTCGCCCTGCCGGGCGGCGACGGCGACGCCGAGGCGCGCATCCTCGCCGCCCTGCCGTTCGCGCTCACCGGCGCGCAACGCCGCTCCGTCGACGAAATCCACGCCGACATGGCCGCCCCGGTGCGGATGCTCAGGCTGCTGCAGGGCGACGTCGGCTCGGGCAAGACCGCCGTCGCGCTGCTCGCGATGGCGCGCGCGATCGATTCCGGCGCGCAGGCGGCGTTCATGGCACCCACCGACCTGCTCGCCCGCCAGCACCACGCCTCGATCGCGCCGCTCGCCGAAGCCGCCGGGGTGCGCGTGGTGCTGCTCACCGGGCGCGACAAGGGTGCGGAGCGCGCCGCCGCCCTCGAAGCGATCGCGGACGGCACCGCGCAGATCGCCATCGGCACCCACGCGTTGTTCCAGGACGACGTGAGCTTCGCCCGACTCGGTCTTGCAATCGTTGACGAACAGCATCGCTTCGGCGTCCGCCAGCGGTTGATGCTCTCGGACAAGGGGCAGCAGACCGACCTCCTGGTGATGACCGCGACGCCGATCCCCCGCACCCTGATGCTCGCCGCCTACGGCGACATGGACGTTTCCCGCCTCGACGAGCGCCCGCCGGGCCGCCAGCCGATCGACACCCGCCTCGTCGCCCTCCAGCGTCTGCCCGAGGTAGTCGACGCGGTGCGCCGCGCGATCGCGTCCGGACGGCAAGCCTATTGGGTGTGTCCGCTGGTCGAGGATGCGGAAGAGACCCCGCTGACCTCGGTCGAGGAACGCGGCGCGGCGCTCGCCACCGCGCTCGGCGCGGACAAGATCGGCATCATTCACGGGCGGATGAAAGGCCCCGAGCGCGACGCGGCGATGCAGGATTTCCTCGACGGGCGCACCCGCGTGCTGGTGGCGACCACGGTGATCGAGGTCGGCGTCGACGTGCCCAACGCCTCGATCATCATCGTCGAACACGCCGAGCGCTTCGGCCTCGCGCAGCTGCACCAGTTGCGCGGCCGGGTCGGGCGCGGCACCGTCGCCTCCACCTGCCTTTTGCTCTACGGCACCCTCGGCGAAACCGCGCAGGCGCGGCTGACCACCCTGCGCGACACCGACGACGGCTTCGAGATCGCCGAGGCCGACC
>QKGW01000043.1 GCA_003250275.1 Alphaproteobacteria bacterium | reverse complement strand
GGCTAGGCCTTCGGCGCGTCCTTCATCCGCGCGGCGAGTGCGGCGAGGACGTCCGGCGGCAGGGCGGAATCGATCGAGACGTGCATGTCGCGCTGCGGGAACGGGATCGACAGGCCCGCGGCGTCGAAGGCGTTCTTGATCGACTTGATCAGGTGCGACTTGAGCGGCCACCAGTCGCTCGAAGGCGCCCACACGCGCGCGACGAGGTTCACCGAGTTGTCGCCCAGGCTCTCGACGAACACGTCGAACGCCGGGTCCTTCAGCACCCGTTCCTCGTCCTCCAGAACCTTGCGCGCGACCGCGATCGCGGTGTCGATGTCGTCGGAATAGGCGATCCCGACCGGGATGTCGAAGCGCCGCACCGGATTGAACGAGAAGTTGGTGATCCGCTTGCCCCAGATGTCGCCGTTGGGGACGATCTGCTGGATGCCGTCGGGGCTCGCGAGTTCGGTGAAGAACAAGCTGAGCTGCTTGACGGTGCCGAGGTTGCCGCCCGCGTCGACGAAATCGCCGATCCGGAACGGGCGGAAGATCAGCAGCATCACGCCGCCCGCGAGGTTGGCGAGGGTGCCCTGCAGGGCGAGGCCGATGGCGAGGCCGGCGGCGCCGAGAACCGCGATGAAGCTGGTCGTCTGGATGCCGAACTGGCCGAGTACCGCGACGATGGTGACGGCGAGAATGACGTATTTGATCAGGCTCGAAACGAAGCCACGCAGCATTGCGTCGATGCGCGGGAAACGCCCGAGGCTCTTCCACACCGAATGGCTGATCCAGGCCGCGGCGAGCCAGCCGACGATCAGCAGCAACACCGCGCCGAGCACTTTCAGCCCATAGGTGGTGACCAGTTCGACCAGCGTCGCGACGGTGCGTTCGAGCGTCGCCGGGTCCAAAACTTCCGATATGTCCATGACAGTCCTCGTGAATCCCCAGATGTGTTCCCCCACAATGAAGGAACCGTTGCTGGGGTTTCAAGGCTTTCGCGTCAAATCGGCAGGTAGAGCGACATCCGCATCCCGCCGGTGTCGCGGCGCGTGGCCTCGATGCGGCCGCCGTGACTCTGCGCGATCGACCGCGCGATCGAGAGCCCGAGGCCGACCCCGCCGGTCTCGCGCGAGCGCGAGGTTTCGATGCGCACGAACGGGTCGAAGATGCGCTCGATCTCGGCGTCGGTGAGGCCGGGGCCGTCGTCGTCGACGTGGATCGTCACGCCGTTGCGCGACGGCACCACCGAGACGGTGGCGGAGTTGCCGTACTTCACCGCGTTGTCGATGAGGTTGCGGAGCGCGCGCTTGATCGAGAGCGGGCGGCAGATCACCTCGGGCAGCTTCGGCGGCGGCGTCAGCTCGACCGGCAGGCCGAGGTCGGAGAAATCGTCGCACACCGCCTCGACCAGCGAGGCGAGGTCGACGCGGTCGGTGTTCTCGTTGCGGGTGTCTTCGCGCACGAAGGCGAGCACCGCGTCGACCATCTGGGTCATTTCGTCGAGGGTCGCGAGCATCCGCGTGCGGGTCTCGTCGTCGTCGATGAACTCGGAGCGCAGGCGCAGGGAGGTCAACGGCGTGCGCAGGTCGTGCGAGACCGCGGCGAGGAAGCGCATCCGGTCGCTGACGAAACGTTGCAGGCGGCGGTTCATCAGGTTGAAGGCGCGGGTGGTGGCGCGGAACTGATCCGGCCCGGTCTCCTGAATGTCGGCGACCGCCTCGCCGCGGCCGAGGCGTTCGGCGGCGGCGGCGAGCTGGTTGAGCGGCCGGGTGATCCGCCGCACGGTAAACACCGCCACCAGCGCGATCAGCGCCGCCGAGAGCACGAAGGTGATCAGCGACGGCCAGCCCCACTGCAACGGCGGCATGTCGAGGCTGGTCTCGGCGTTGAGCCAGAGGCCGTCGGGCAGGCGCATCGACGCCGCGGCGGCGATCACGAAGGGGTTGCGCTGGTCGGGGTATTTCAGCGCGCGCCAGCGCCGCACGCAGTCGACGTCGACGAAGCCGGTGCTTTCGTCGATGCAGCGCCGCCAGCTGCGCGGCCGCTGGATGCGGTCGTCGAGGTCGGGCGGGTCGTCGCGGTGCATCGCCATGTGCGGCGGCGGGGGCGGCGGCAGCGTGGTGTCCGGCAGTTCGGTCTGGATGCGCAGGCGCAGCTCGGCGTAGCCGTCGCTCAGCAGGCTCGCGAGGCGGCGCTGGATGCGGAGCGATTCCTCGTCGGCCGGGTTGGCCGCGATCAGGGGCGAGGTGGCGATCCAGAAGCGCAGGTCCTCGGTCTGCAGGGCGCGCAG
>QKGW01000194.1 GCA_003250275.1 Alphaproteobacteria bacterium | reverse complement strand
GCGATGGGCAACGCGTTCGTGCCCGAGGCGATGGAGCCGTGGTTCATGATCGTCTCGGGGCTGATCATCGTCGGCGTCGGCTGCTGGATGCTGGTCCGCCTGATCGCCCCCGCCGACGCCTGCGCGCGCCTGCTCCGCCGCCACCGCCACGACCATCCGCACGATCACCCACACGGCCCCCCCCACGAACACGAGCACACGCACGACCACGGCGACGCCCACGCGGCGGCGCACGCGCACGAAATCGAGACGCGCTTCGCCTCGGGCCGCGCGAGCCTGACCCAGACCCTGCTGTTCGGGCTGTCCGGCGGGCTGATCCCCTGCCCCGCGGCGATCACCGTGCTGATCCTCTGTCTGCACCTCGGCAAGCTGTGGCTCGGCTTCGCGGTGGTGTCGGCGTTCTCGCTCGGCCTCGCCGTCACCCTCGTCGGCGTCGGCGTGGTCTCCGCCCTCGGCCTCGCGGCGGCGCGGCGCAACCCGCGCCTCGACGCCTGGCTCGACAAGGCGCCCTACGTCTCGGGTGCGCTGATCCTCGCCATCGGCCTGATGATGATGCTGATCGGACTGCACGCCCTGCGCGGCTAGGCCGAGCCTAATCGCGCGCCCTGTCCACCGATTTCAGCGCGAGCACGAACCCGGCGACGCCGAGCGCGGCGAGCACCGCGTAGTGGATCAACTCCGGCGGCCGCCCGAAGGCGTCTGCGCGGATCGCCTGCGCCGCGTGGGTGAGCGGCAGCGCGTGCAAAAGCCCCTGCGCCCAGCCCGGCAGGCCGTCGAGGGGGAAGAAGGTGCCGCCGAGGAACGCCATCGGCGTGATCACGAAGGCGTTGAGCAGCGACTGGTCGCCGTGCGAGGAGATCAGCATCGCGAGCGCCACCGCGAGCGCGGCGAAAACGAAGGCGTTGAGCAGCACCGCGAGCCAGAACCACGGCCCGGTGTGGATGGTGACGCCGAACGCCATGCCGATCGCGAGGATGATCGCCACGCCGCCGAGCGCGCGCGTCATCCCCGAGAGGATTTCGCCCATCGCGAACGCCGCCCCCGAGATCGGCGCGGCCTGAAACTCCTCGAAGATGTGGAAATAGAAGCGCGCGATGTTGATCTCGATGGCGATGCCGTAGGCCTGGGTCATCGTCGTCATCGCGATCAGGCCGGGGAGGAGAAATTCGAGGTAGGTGTGCCCCTCGAAGCGCGCCTCGCTGCCCATCGCGGTGCCGAACGCGACCATGTAGAGCAGCGGCGAAACCGCCATGCCGACGAGCGCGCGCTTGAAGCGGCGGCGGGAGAGCCGCATTTCGCGCAAGTAGACCGCGCCCATTCCCTGGAGCATCAGCGCACCGCCTTTCCGGTCAGGGTGAGGAACGCGTCCTCGAGGTTGGCGCGGCGCAGCGTCATCGCGTCCTCGCTCGCGGCGATCGCCGCCTGCGCCGCCTCGCGGTCGGCGAAATAGCGCGTCACCATGCCCTCGGGGCCGAGGCGGTCGAACGCCCAACCGCCGACCCGCGCGATCAGCGCCTGCGGCGTATCGAGCGCGCGGATCTTTCCGGAATCGAGAAACGCGACGCGGTCGGCGAGGAACTCCGCCTCCTCGATGTAATGGGTGGTGAGGAACACCGTCGTCCCCTGCTTCTGGATCTGCTTGATCAGCCCCCAGATGCGGCGGCGGATGTCGGCGTCGAGCCCCACCGTCGGCTCGTCGAGGAAGAGGATCGACGGGCGGTGCATCAGCGCGCGCGCGATCATCAGGCGGCGCTTCATCCCGCCCGAGAGCGTGTTCACCAGGCGCTTCGCGCGGTCGGCGAGGTCGACCACGGCGAGCAGTTCTTCGGTGCGCGCCGCGCGCTCGGCGGCGGACATGCCGAACAGACGGCCGTGGATGTCCATGTTCTCGGCGAGCGAGAGGTCGCCGTCGAGGTTGACGTGCTGCATCACCACGCCGCACTGGCGCTTCGCCGCGAGCGGATCGCGCGCGATGTCGACGCCGCCGAGCGCCGCACGCCCGGAATCGAACCGGGTCAACCCGGTGAGAATGCGGATGGTGGTGGATTTTCCCGCGCCGTTGGGGCCGAGGTAGGCGAACAGTTCGCCCGCCGGCACCGCGAGGCTGACGCCGTCGAGGGCCTGCACGCCGCCGTAGGCCTTGCGCAGGTCCTCGATGACGATGGCGTCACCAGCGCTCATTGTGGATGCGCTCGCGGCGGAAGCGGTCGGAGGGTTCCTTCTCCTCCAGCGGGCGGCCGATCGCGACGAGCGACAGCGGCCGGACGTGGTGCGGCAGGTTCAGCAGCCGCGCGAGCCCTTCGGACCACGCGGTGCGCGGGTGCGCGCCGCACCACACCGCGCCGAGGCCGATGGCGTGCGCGGCGAGCAGAAGGTTTTCGGTCGCCGCGGCGCAATCCTGCACCCAGAAGCCCTCGTGCTTCTCCAGGGTCACGTCGGCGCACACCAGGATCGCGAGCGGTGCGATCAGCATCATCTTGGTGTGCGGCTGGATATCGGGCAGCTGCGACATCACCGCGCGGTCGGTGATGGTGATGAAGTGCCAGGGCTGGGCGTTGCCCGCCGACGGCGCGGCCATCGCCGCGCGCAGCAGGGTTTCGATGTGTTCGTCGCTGACCGGATCGGGGGTGAACCGGCGAATGCTGCGGCGCGTCATCAGGTTGACGAGGGCGTCCATGGCGGCCTCCTCGGGAGATGGATGAATTCGGTTCCAGTCTACCCGGCGGACGCCGCACCGCAAGAGGTGGGACGCCCCCGCACCCCGATCACTTGCCGATCAGCACGTCCGACGACTTGATGATCGCGGAAACGGTGTCGCCGACCTTGATTTCGAGATCGTCGATCGCCTCGTTGGTGATCGACGAGGTGACCGACTGGCCGCTGCCGAGTTCGATCTTGACCGTGCCGTTGACCGCTCCCTTGGTCACGGCGACGACCTTGCCGGCGAGGATGTTGCGCGCACTCAGCTTCATCGTGGGTCTCCCTGATGGTTTGCGGCGGAGGCGCCGCGTCACAGGATTTTGCGTCTCCCGGCCCCCGCGTCAACCCTAAGCCATCAGAAAAACGCTATATAATTCAACGATATATCGCTGTCACGGGACGTCCGCGGCGGCCTTTACGCGGGCTTCCGGCAGGGTCGCGCCGCCGCCCAGGGCACGGTAGAGGTTGACCTGCGCGGTGTAGCGGTCGAGCTGGTTGGCGAGCAGCGACGCCTCGGCGGTGCGGCGCTTTTCCTGCGCGTCGAGCCACGATTGCAGGTCCACCGCGCCGGCGCGGTAGCGGGTTTCGTAGAGGCGCTCGACCTGCTGCGCCGTCTCCACCGCGCGCAACAGGCGGGCGTGGCGCTCGGTCAGTTGGCGGCGGGCGGAGAGCGCGTTCTCGACGTCGGCGAGCGCGGTGTAGAGGGTCTGGCGGAAGCTCGCGATCGCGGCGCGGTAATCGGATTCCGAAACCGCGACGTTGCGCCGCATCTCGTGCCAATTGAGGAACGGCAACGCGAGACCGGCCCCGAGCGCCGCCACCGGGTTCTGCAGCACGTCGGTGAGCGCCACCGAACTCGACCCGAGCGAGCCGGTGAGGCTGAGGCTCGGCAGATACGACGCCTCGGTCGCGTCGACGGTGGCGAGGTTCGCGGCGAGCCGTGCCTCGGCGGCCCGGAGATCGGCGCGCCGCTCCAGCAATTCGGCGGGCAGGCCCGCGTCGACGGCGGGCGGATCGGCGGCGGGCAGGGTCGCGCGCGGCGCGTCCGCGGGCGCGGGCGGACCGTCGAAGAGGATCGCGAGCGCGTTCTCGGTCTCGACCAGGCTCTGGCGGTATTCGGTGTCCGCCGCCTCCTGGGTACGCAGCGCCTGCTCGGCTTCGAGCACGTCGAGCGACGAGACCGCCCCGGCGGCGTAACGCGACTGGGTGAGTTCGTAGGTGCGGCGCGCATAGGCGATGCTCTCGCCGCTCATCGCGATGCGCTCGCGGGTGTAGAGAAGCTGCCAGTAGAGATCGGCGACGGTGGCGGCGAGCGCGCGCGCCGCCTCGTCGAGATCGGCGTAGCTCGCCTGGGCTTCGAGCGCGGCGGCGTCGCGGGTGCGGCCGAGCGCGTTCCACGGGTCCGGGTTCCAGTCGACTCCGAGGGTCGCCTCGGCGGCGCGGCCGGTCTCGCGCGGCGAGGAGAGCGTGCGGGTGCGGCTGATTGCGCCGCTCGCGCTGACGCTCGGGTAGAGGTCGCCCTGCGCGAGCCCGGCGAGCAGGCGGGCGCGGCGCACCGTCTCGACCGACACGGTGAGGTCGTTGTTGCGCGCGAGGGCGCGGGCGACGAGGCGGTCGAGGTCGGCGTCGCCGAAGTCGCGCCACCAGTCGTCGGCGACGCGGCGCGGCGCAGCGTCGGCGCGCGCATAGGCGGCGGGGACGGTCATCTCCGGGCGGGTGTACTCGCTGTCCATCAGGCCGCAGCCGGAAAGCACGGCGGCAAGACCGAAAGCGAGGAAGCGGGACGGTGTCATTCGCGCGCCAATGCCTCCACGGGGTCGAGGCGCGCCGCGTTGCGCGCCGGGAAGAAACCGAAAGCCACGCCGATCACCGTCGAGCAGCCGAACGCGGCGGCGACCGACCAGCCCGAAATCACCATCGGCACGGTGTCGCCGCCGACCACCTCGACGATGCCGAGCGCGAGCGCGATGCCGAGCACGCCGCCGAGCAGGCACACCAGCACCGCCTCGATGAGGAACTGCTGCATGATGTCCGAGCGCCGCGCGCCCACCGCCATGCGCACGCCGATCTCGCGGGTGCGCTCGGTGACCGAGACGAGCATGATGTTCATCACCCCAATGCCGCCGACCACCAGCGAGATCAGCGCGATTGCGGAAATCAGCAGGGTCATCGTCGCGGTGGTCTTGTTGATCGTCTGGCGGATGGTGTCGGTGTTGATGACGAAGAAATCCTTGGTGCGGTGACGCCGCTGCATCAGGTCGACGATGCGGCCCTCGGCGACGTCGGTCGAGGTACTGTCGGCGACGCGCACGGTGATGCGCTGCAGATAGTTCTGCCCGAGCACGCGGTTCATCGCCGTGGTGTAGGGGATCCACACGTAGAGCGTATCCGGGTTGCCGAAGGCGGCGGTGCGCGGCTCGGTCACGCCGATCACCCGCACCGGCACGTCGCCGAGGAGGATCACCTGGCCGATCGGATCGACGCCGGGCGCGAACAGCTTGCTGAGGGTGTTGTTGTCGATCACCGCTTCCTGCGCCTGGCGGCGCACGCTCGCATCGGTGAAGAACATCCCGCGCGCGAGTTCGTAGCCGCGCACGCGGAAATACTCCGGCCCGACCCCCGCCACCGTGCCCGAGAGCGAGACGTTGCGGTAGCGCAGGCTGCGCGTCGAGGACACCTGCGGCGTGACCGAATCGACGTAGTCCTCGAGCGCGAGCGCGGCGGCGTCGCGCGGCGTGAGGGTGCGGATGCGGCCCGAGCGTTCGTCGCCGAAATCGCGGCCGGGCATGATGTCGATGGTGTTGGTGCCGATCGACGAGATGTCCTTGAGGATGCGCTGGCGCGACCCCTCGCCGAGCGCCACCACCGAAACCACCGCGGCGATGCCGATGATGATGCCGAGCATGGTGAGGAAGGTGCGCAGGCGGTGCGCCGCCATCGACAGCACCGCCATTCTGAGCGCCTCGGTGCCGCGCCCCCAGAGCGCCGCCCAGTCGGCGGCGGGCGGCTCGCCGACGTCGAGCACCGCGGTCTCGCGGGCGTCGCCGCCGGTGCGGCTGTCGGACAGGATCTCGCCGTCGCTGATTTCGATGATCCGCTCGGCGTGGGCCGCGACCGAGGGGTCGTGGGTGACGATGATGATGGTGTGGCCTTCGGCGTGCAGCTCCTTGAGGAGCGCGAGCATGTCCTCGCCGCTCTTGCGGTCGAGCGCGCCGGTGGGCTCGTCGGCGAGGATCACCCGGCCGCCGTTCATCAGCGCGCGCGCCACCGAGACGCGCTGCTGCTGGCCGCCCGAAAGCTGCGCCGGGGTGTGGTCGAGGCGGTCGCCGAGGCCGAGGCGTTCGAGCAGCGCCTGCGCGCGTTCGCGGCGCTCGGCGCGCGGCTGCCCGGCGTAGGTCGCGGGGACCTCGACGTTGCCGACCGCATCGAGGATCGAGAGCAGATGGTAGCGCTGGAAGATGAAGCCGAAATGCTCGCGCCGCAGCGCCGCGAGGGCGTCGGGCGAAAGCTCGCGGGTGTCGTGCCCGGCGACCGCGTAGACGCCCTTCGTCGGGCGGTCGAGGCAGCCGAGGATGTTCATCAACGTCGACTTGCCCGACCCCGAGACGCCGATGATCGCGACCATCTCGCCCGCGCGGATTTCGAGGTCGAGCCCCTTGAGCGCGGCGATCGTCTCGCCGCCCGAGGGATACTCGCGCCAGACGCCGCGCAACGACAGCAGCGGCGCGCTCATCGCATCAGCCGTCCCATCGGCGGGCGGCGCGTGGACGTAGTGGAAGCCGCCGCGGCGGCGACGGCGCGCGTGCTCACCACCCGTTCACCGGGGGCGAGGCCTTCGAGCACCTCGGCCTGGACGTTGTTGTTGATGCCGACGCGCACGTGGCGGGTTTCGGTGCCGCCGTTTTCCTTCATCACCTCGACCGCGTAGGCGCCGTCGCGCCCCGCCGCGCCGAGCACCGACGACGGCACGATCACCGCGTCCTTGGCCTCGGAGACGATGATCTGCACCTGCGCGGTCATCGAGATGCGCAGGCGGCGGTCGGGATTGTCGGCGTCGAACAGGGCGTTGTAGTAGATCGCCGCACTCGACGACGAGGACGACGACGAGGACGACGAGGAACTCGACGACGAGGAGGTGCTCGTCGAGGTGTTGAAGCTCTCGGGCGCGGGCTCGATCGCGCGCACGCGGGCGCGGTAGGGATGGTCGAGATCGCCGAGAATGGTGAAGCTCACCTGCTGGCCGGGGGTGACGCGGGTGATGTCCGCCTCCGAGACCTCGGCGCGCACCGTCATCACCCCGAGCTGGGCGATTTTCATCAGCGTCGGCGCGGTCTGGTTGGCGTTGACGGTCTGCCCCTCGTCGACCGGCAGGGCGACGACGGTGCCCGAGATCGGCGCGGTGATGCGGGTGTAGCCGAGGTTGACCTTGGCGGTGTCGACCGAAATCTTCGCCTGCTCGATCTGCGCGTCGAGGGCGGCGACGTCGGCCTCCAACACCTTGAGATTGGCCTCGGCGGTCTCGTAATCCTCGCGCGACCCGGCGTCCTGCTTGAGCAGGCGGGTCTGGCGGGTGAAGGCGAGGCGCGCCTGCGCGAGCGAGGCAATCTTGGCGGTGCGCTCGGCCTGGACCAGCGCGAGGTTGGCCTCGGCGTTGCGCAGGGCGTTCTGCTGGGTGAGGGAATCGATTTCGGCGACGAGCTGGCCTTCCTCGACTTCGTCGCCGAGTTCGACCTTGAGCGAGACGATGCGGCCGGACACCTGCGCGCCGACGGTGACTTGGCGCTTGGCCTCGATCTCGCCGTCGGCGAGCACGGTTTCGGCGATGTCGCCCTGCGTCACCGCCACGGTCGGCGGCGGCGGGGTATCGCCGCGCAGCCACCAGGCCGCGGCGCCGCCGAGCGCGGCGACGAGCACCGCCGCGATGCCGGCGCGCCAGCCCAGCCGTGATATCCACGAACGTTTCACGATCCCTCCCCGCACAGTCCGGTACTGTCCCGACCCTACGCCGCAATTGTCGCGTGCGCGTGTCGCAACCCCTGGAAAACTGTATCAAAGTGTCGCGGGATCAGCGGGAACCGTCGATGCAGGCGCGCACTTCGCCGATGCGGGCGGCGAGGGCGTCGGCGAGCGCCTGACGTTGATCGCGGTCGAGAACGTCGGCGAGTTCGGCGAAGGTCTTGCGCACCCCCTCGGCATCCTTCTTGCGCCGCGCCTCCATCGCCGGATCGAGAAAATCGGGCGTCTTCGGCACCTCGCCGTCGACGAAGCGGCCGAGCAGATCCTCGGCGCGGGGCATCGGCATCGGCGGCGGCGGCAGCATGTTGCGCTTCACCACCTCGCGGGCGCGTTCGCGCGCCTCGCCGGTGAGCCCGGCGTCGACCGCGGCGACGAGGTCGCGCTGCACGCCGGGCGGCGGCGGCATCGGCGTCAGCGGCTGCGGACGCAGCAACGCCCCGAACAGAAAGCCGCCGCCGATCCCGACGAGCAGGACGTTCAGCGCCAGCGAACCGATCAACCATCGCCGCATCGCACAATGCTCCCGTCGGGCTCAGTGCCCGTACATCGCCCAGGTTTCGATCAAGCCGCTCTCGGCCTGCGCCGGGGCGACGGAGTGCGGCTGCGCCGCGTAGATCGCGATACCGACGGCCAACCCCATACCGAGGCAACCGACCCACAGGGGCGCGAGCGGACGCAACACCAGCGCGCCGATGCCGAGGTTCGGCCGCGGCGTCGGCCGCACGGTCTGCCGGACGGGCTGCGCGGCGCGGGTCTGGCGCGGCATCGGGTCTTCGGGAAGATTGTCGAGGATCGCGTCGGTCAGGCGCTGCCGGGCCGCTCCATCCAAAGATGGCTCCCGCACGGCAAGAAGATCGTCGAACTCCTGCGCCGCGGCGAACGCATCGCGCGCCACCCCGGACTCCGCCAACAACCGCTGCGCCGACTGCCGCCGGCCATGCGGCCAGCGCGTCAGAGCGGCACCGTAGGTATCGAGCAACGCCTTGAATTCTTCTGGCGTCATGATCCCTCCAGATCGCCCACATCCTGTGGACTATTATTTAAGCAC
>QKGW01000026.1 GCA_003250275.1 Alphaproteobacteria bacterium | reverse complement strand
CGCGCGCCCGCTTCGACGCGGCGACGGTGACGCCCAACGCCGCGGCGGAATGGGGATGGGCGCTCAACCGCGACGGCGTGCGCCGCACCGCGCGCGAACTCCTCGGCCACCCGGAGATCGGGCGAGAGCGGGTGCTGGCCGCATGGCCGGAACTGGCCGACGTGCGCGCCGACGTGCTGGAGCAGCTGGAGATCGAGTCGCGCTATGCCGGCTACCTCGAACGCCAGGAGCGGGACATCGCCGCTTTCCGCCGCGACGAGGCGCTGGAACTGCCCGAGGACCTGCCGTATGAACAGATCGGCGGGCTTTCGGCGGAGGTGCTCGCCAAGCTCAAGACCGCGCAGCCCGCGACTCTCGGCGCGGCGGCACGGATTTCGGGGGTGACGCCTGCGGCGGTGACGGCGCTGCTGCGGTTCGTCAAAGGCCAGCGCTCGGTGGCCTGAACAGGGGATTGTTTCACGTGAAACATGAGATCGCTGAACGGGCGTTGGCCCTCGGTCCGGAGTTCGGGGTGGACGCCGCCGTCGCCGAACGGCTGGAAATCTTCGCCGCGCACCTGGAAAAGTGGCAGAAGGCGATCAATCTCATCGGCCCCAAGACCCTGCCGCAGCTTTGGGAACGCCATATCCTCGATTCGCTTCAGCTCGTGCCGCTGATTCCGGCGGATGCGAAAACCCTCGTCGACGTCGGCTCGGGCGCTGGATTTCCGGGACTCGTGCTCGCACTGCTCGACCGGTGGGATGTGCACCTCGTCGAGTCGGACACCCGCAAGTCGGTGTTCCTGCGCGACGCGGCGCGGCTGTGCGGAATCGCAACGACCGTTCATACCCGGCGAGTCGAGACCCTCGACGAACCGAAGGCGGAGGTGATCACCGCGCGCGCGCTCGCGCCCGTCGCCGAACTCCTCGCGCTCACCGAGGGACTCCGCACGGATCGTACGGTTCACCTGTTTCCGAAGGGCAGGGGAGCCCAGGCGGAATTGACGGAGGCGGCAAAAACCTGGACACTCGCCGTCGAGACCACGCCGAGCCTCACCGATGACGAGGCGGTCGTCCTGAAAATCGCCAAGGTTCATCGCAAATGACGCAGGCTCCCTGGATCCCCGCGCGGCCCCGCCGGATCATCGCCATCGCCAACCAGAAGGGCGGGGTGGGCAAGACCACTACCGCGATCAACCTCGCGACGGCGCTGGCGGCGGCGGAAAAATCCGTTCTTCTCATCGATCTCGATCCGCAGGGCAACGCCTCGACCGGCCTCGGCATCGGCACCTCGCGCCGCGCCAAGGGCTCGTATCAGGTGCTCGCCGGGATGGTTCCGGCGCGCGATGCGGTCCAGGCGACCGACATTCCGCGGCTTTCGGTGATCCCGGCCGACATGCACCTCGCCGGTGCGGAGGTCGAGCTGGTGAGCGTCGCCGAGCGCGAATTCCGCCTCCGCGCCGCGCTCGACATCGCCGATCTCTCGTACGACTACGTGCTGATCGATTGCCCGCCCGCGCTCGGCTTCCTCACCCTCAACGCGCTCTGCGCCGCGCACGCGGTGATGGTGCCGCTGCAGTGCGAGTTCTTCGCCCTCGAAGGCATTTCGCACCTGATGAAGACGATCGAGCGGGTCAAGCGCGCGCTCAACCCGCGCCTCGACATCCAGGGCATCGTGCTCACCATGTTCGACAGCCGCAACAACCTCGCCGGAATGGTCGCGGACGACGTGCGCGACTACTTCGGCGACAAGGTCTACAAGACCGTGATCCCGCGCAACGTGCGGATTTCCGAAGCGCCCTCGCACGGCAAGCCCGCGCTGCTCTACGACATGCGCTGCGCCGGATCGCAGGCCTATATCCGCCTCGCCGGGGAAATCCTCAAACAAGAACAGAGTGCCGCCGCATGAGTGAAGAACCGAAACGCCGCAACCTCGGCCGGGGCCTCTCCGCGCTTCTCGGCGACGATCCCGCGCCCGAGGCCGCCGAATCCGCCGCAGCGCCGCAGCGCCTGCCGGTTTCGCTGCTGATGCCGAGCCCGTTCCAGCCGCGCCACGTGTTCGACGAAACCGCGCTCGAGGATCTCACCGCGTCGGTCGCCGAGCGGGGCGTGCTGCAGCCGCTTCTGGTGCGGCGCGCGCCCAACGGCAGCGGCATCTACGAAATCATCGCAGGCGAGCGCCGCTGGCGCGCCGCGCAGCGCGCCCAGGTCCACGACGTGCCGGTGGTGGTGCGCGACATGGACGACCGCGAAGTCCTCGAAGTCGCGCTCGTCGAAAACCTCCAGCGCCAGGACCTCAATGCCCTC
>QKGW01000432.1 GCA_003250275.1 Alphaproteobacteria bacterium | reverse complement strand
GCCGACCTCGGCCGCCGCGTCGCCTTCATCGGCAACGACCGCGACCGCCACGTCTACGAAGGCCTCGGCTACGAGCCGGTGAGCGACCCCGCCCAGGCCGACTTCGTCGTCGTCTGCGGGCCGGTCGAGTTCGGCGATCCGCTCGAAATGTACCGCCCGGTGGTCGCGGCGTTCACCGGCCACATGCCGCCGATGATCTGCGCCAACCCCGACCGCGCGGTGATCCGCGCCGGCGAGGTGGTGGTCTGCGCCGGCAACATCGCCGACCTCTACGCGGAAATGGGCGGCACGGTTCTGTTCGTCGGCAAGCCCGACGCCTCGATCTACGACGACGCCCTCGCGCTCATCGGCAATCCACCGAAATCCCGCGTTCTCGGCATCGGCGACGCCTTCCCCACCGACGTCACCGGCTGCACCGCCGCGGGGATCGACGAACTCCTCGTCTGCGGCGGCATCCACGCCGCCGAACTCGGCATCGCCTGGGGCGAGACCCCCTCCACCGAAGCCCTCGCCGCGCTCGCCGCCCGCTTCGCCCCTCAGCCGGTCGCCGCCGTGCCCGCGCTGCGGTGGTGAAAACCAGGCCAGGGGCTCTGCCCCTGGAACCCCGCCGGAGGGTCGCGGACCCTCCGGACCTCCCGGACATTTCCAAGACAAAGGGCTCCCCTCGGGGAGCCCTTTGTCTTGGAAGCGAATGGGATCCAAGGGCCCGAGGCCCTTGGCGGGTCCAGGGCGGAGCCCTGGCCTTATTCCGCCGCCTCGGGCGTGCGGGTGCGGGCGAGGAGGCGGAAGAGGATCGGGGAGAGCGAGAGGACGAGGATGATGCGTCCGAGGTGGTGGGTGGAGACGAGCGAGGGCGACGAGGCTCATTTCGGTGATGCCGCCGGGCGAGTAGGCGAGGATCAAAGCGGCGATGCCCGCGCCGCTCGCCGGGCCGAGCACGGCGGCGAAGGCGCAGCCGATCGCGAGCATCAGGAGGGTGGAGCCGAGCGAGACGAGCACCGCGCGGCCGAAGATCTTGGGCGCGATGCCGACGAAGCGGCAGCCGATCCCCGAGCCGATCGCGACCTGGGCGATGTGGACGAGGAAGTCGGGCGGGCGCGCGTCGGTGAGGCCGCCGAGGTGGGCGGCGGCGGAGAGGATCATCGGTCCGACGAGCAGCCCGGCGGGGAGGCGCAGTTTGCGCCCGGCGAACGCGCCGAGCCCGGCGCAGGCGAAGATCGTCACCCAGCCGGTGAGGTCGGGGAGGGCGGCGTTGCGCGCCGCGGCGCGTGCCGCCGTGGTGTCGGCGCCGCCGAGGTACTGGAAGGCGAAGGGCAGGATGTAGACCACGGTGAGGATGCGCATTCCGTGGATCAGCGCGATCGCCGCCTCGTCGCCGCCCTTGGCGCCGCCCATCAGCATCATCTCGTTGAGGCCGCCGGGGCAGGCGGAGAAGAACCGCGTCGGGTGGTTGAAGGTGGTGACGCGGCGGAAATAGGCGGCGACGCCGAGGGTGATCAGCACGACGTAGGGCAACAGCGCCGCGAGCGAGAGGCTCCAGCGCCCGGCGCGGTCGAGGATGTCGGCGGGGAAGGCCGCGCCGAGCAGCACGCCGACGATCGAGAACATCACCGGCACCGCGCGGTGCGGCACCTTGATCGGCAGGCGCAGGAGGGCGGCGGCGGTGGTCGCGGTGATCGCGCCGAGCATCCAGGCGAGCGGCAGGTTGAAGCGGTCGAACATCCAGCCGCCCGCCGCGCCGATCGCGAAAGTGGCGGCCCATCGCGCGGTGAGGATGGCGGTGGGCGCGGGGCTCATGGCGTGAACTGTTCCTTGAGGATGCGTTCCTCGAGGTGGTGTTCGCGGTCGAACAGCATCCGCAGCTTGGTCTCGGTGTCCTCGTGGACGGAGACCTGGATGATGTTGCGGACCTCGGTGTAGTCGGCCACCGCACTCACCGGGCGCTTGTCGTGTTCGAGCACGTCGAAGGTGACGCGCGAGGAATGCGGCAGGATCGCGCCGCGCCAGCGCCGCGGGCGGAACGCGCTGATCGGCGTGAGCGCGAGGACGTTGGCGTCCATCGGCAGGATCGGGCCGTGGGCCGAGAGGTTGTAGGCGGTGGAGCCGGCGGGCGTGCACACCAGCACGCCGTCGCACACCAGTTCCTCGAGCCGCACCATGCCGTCGATGCGGATCTGCAGGCGCGCGGTCTGGCGGGTTTCGCGCAGCATCGAGACTTCGTTGATCGCGAGGGCGCGCACGGTTTCGCCGGTGGCGGTGATCGCCTCCATGCGCAGCGGGCTCAGCTGCACCATCACCGCGCGGTTGATCCGCTCGGGGAGATCGGTTTCGTCGTAGTCGTTGAGGAGGAAGCCGACGGTGCCGCGGTTCATCCCGTAGATCGGCGCGGGGTGGTCGATGAAGCGGTGCAGGCACTCGAGCATGAAGCCGTCGCCGCCGAGCGCGACGATCACGTCCGCATCCGCGAGCGCCACCGTGCCATAACGATTGGCGAGGCGCTGGCAGGCAAACTGAGCTTTCGGCGTTTCGGCGGCCACGAACGCCATACGCGGCGAGGCGACGGGCAGGGTCATGTGCGGGTTGCGATCCGGATCTGGCCAACCGCGCCGGGCCGGTGCCTCGGTCGCGGAGCTTTTACATAGCACGATCCACCCGATGTCCCAAGACATTGCGAAGATCGCCGCCACGAGGGCGATTCCATATGTAGGAAACATGCGTTAGGGTCGGCAGGGGGCGATTTTGCAGGCAGGGAGTGGGGGATGGACGCACAGGATTTCGACGACCTCGGCGCCGCCGCCGCGGTGCGGATGTGCCACGATCTCGCGGGGCCGACCGGGGCGCTCGCCAACGGCCTCGAACTGCTCGAAGGCGGCGGCGACGACGAGCTCGCCCGCGAGGTGCGCGGCCTGTTGCGCCAGAGCGCGGCGACGATGGCGGCGCGGCTCGATTTCTTCCGCGCGGTGTTCGGCCTGCCGACCGGGCGGGCGGTGCGCGGCGGCATGGCCGAGGCGGTGGCGCGCGGCTACCTCGCGCGCCTGGGCGACGCCAACCGCGTCTACGAACTCGGCGCGTTCCCCGACGAACTCGCCTCTCCCGAGCATTGGCGGCTCGCCCTCACCCTGGTGATGATCGGCGC
>QKGW01000494.1 GCA_003250275.1 Alphaproteobacteria bacterium | reverse complement strand
GAAGAGGTCGAGCACGCGCGCACCGTGAAGCGCGAACGCGTCGGGCGGATAGCGGTGGACGAGGATGTTGTAGAGCGCCTCGCGCGCGCGGTCGGAGGTCGGGCGGGTATCGCCGCCCTCGGGGGCGACGAGCGCGCGGCCCTTGTTGCGTCCGGCGACGATCCTCACGGCTTGCGGCCCTTGCTCGGCTTGCGCCCGGCATCGGGGTCGAAGTGGTGCGGGCGCGGCGGCTTGCGGCGCGCCGGAGCCTTGGGCGCGTCGCCGGCCTTGGGCTTCGGCGCGGGCGCGCCGCTCTGCTCGCGGCGGCGGCGTTCGCGGCCTTCCTCGGCGGCGCTCGGCAGCTTGGCCGCGACGCCCGCGCCCAAGGTCTGTCGCAGCACCTTCGGCACGACCTCCTCGACCGCGCCGGGCGGCAGCGCGCCGAGCGCGAACGGGCCGTAGTTGACGCGGATCAGACGGTTCACGGTCAGCCCGAGGGCTTCCATCAGGCGGCGGATTTCGCGATTCTTGCCTTCGGTGAGGGTCACGTCGAGCCACGCGTTGGCGCCCTGCTGGCGCTCGATCATCGCCTTCACCGCGCCGTAACGCACGCCCTCGACGGTCATCCCGGCGGCGAGGCGGGCGAGGTGTTCCTCGGTCGGGGTGCCGTGCACGCGCACGCGATAGCGCCGCGACCAGCCGTTCGACGGCAGTTCGAGGCTGCGCGCGAGTTCGCCGTCGTTGGTGAGCAGCAGCAGCCCCTCGGAATTGAGATCGAGCCGCCCGACCGAGATCACCCGCGGCAGCTCGGGCGGCAGGCGCTCGAACACCGTGGCGCGGCCGTCCTGGTCCTTGTGGGTGGTCACCAGCCCGGCGGGCTTGTGGTAGCGCCACATCCGCGGCGGCGACTTGTCGGGCAACGGCTGACCGTCGACGGTGACGATGTCGCCCGGGCCGACGAGGGTCGCCGGGGTGTCGATGCGGCGGCCGTTGACGGTCACCCGTCCGGCGGCGATGCGCGCCTCGGCGTCGCGGCGGGAGCAGACGCCCGCGCGGGCGATCGCCTTGGCGATGCGTTCCTTGGTCTCTTCGGTCATGTCGCCTCGCCTGCCGCCGCTACGAACGCCGCGAGGATCGCGGCGTCGGCGGGGCTGATGTGATATTCCGGATGCCACTGTACGCCAAGCACGAAACGCCTGCCGGTCAGTTCGATCGCCTCGATCACGCCGTCGGGCGCGACGCCCGAGGCGAGGACCCCCGGCCCGACCGCCCCGACCGCCTGATGATGCGCGCTGTTGACCGCGAAGCGTTCGGACCCGGCGGCACGCGCGAGCAGGCTGCCGGGCGCCGCGGTCACCGCGTGGCCGGGCTCGGTGCGCGGGTTCGGCTGTTCGTGCGCGAGCGCGCCCGGCACTTCGTCGGGGATGTGCTGGATCAGCGTGCCGCCGAGCACGACGTTGAGGAGCTGTTCGCCGCCGCAGATGCCGAGGATCGGCAGGTCGCGGTCGAGCGCGCCGCGTACCATCGCGTATTCGAAGGCGGTGCGCGCGGTCTTGAGCTTGACCGTGGCGTGGCGGGTCGCCGCTCCGAACAGCGCCGGATCGACGTCGAACGCGCCGCCGGTGACCACCACCGCATCGATCATGTCGAGATAGTCGCCGACCGCCTCGGGGTGGTGCGGCAGCGGCAGCGGCAGCCCGCCCGCGGCGAGGATCGCGTCGCAGTAGTTCCGGCGCAGCGCGTACCAGGGGAGGCTGGCGTAGCCGCCCGCGTCCTCGCTGTCGAGCGTGATGCCGATGCGCGGGCGCATGGAAGACCTCCTGAAACCGAGGGAACCGGCGCGTCAGACGCCCGGGCGCGCGGCGCGCGCGGTCGCGTCGGCAAGTTCCGGCGCGTCCGTCGATTCCTCATAGCGCGGCATCGCGCCCCCGGCAACCCTCGCGCCCTCGGGCGGCGGCGGCGGCATCTCGGCGGCGAAGCGCGGCCCGCGCAGGGACGGCATCTCGCCCTCGGCGCGGTCGGCGGCGACCAGGGCGTAGGCGGTCTCGACGCCGAGGCGCGCGGCGCGCGCGGCGGGCTCGGGCAGCGGCGGCGTCTGCGCGAGGCGCGGCGCGTCGGCCTCGGGCGCAAGCGCGTCGCGCAGCAGCGCGGCGCTCGCCGCGACGCCGAGCCCGGCGCGCACCGGCTCGCCGCCGTCGAGACGGGTGTGGATCCACGGCAGCGCGAAGCCGCCCGCCGGGAGCACCCCGTCCGCGAGCGCGGCGGCGAGGGTGGCGGCGTCGGGCGCACGCGGCTTGCGCGGCGGCAGGATCGG
>QKGW01000453.1 GCA_003250275.1 Alphaproteobacteria bacterium | reverse complement strand
CGTATGCGTCGCGTCCTCTTCGAAAATCGTCCACTGTCCCGGGAAAGTCTGCGCCACCTCGATCTCCGCCGGGCGCTCGCCATCGTTGTAGAGCGAAATCTGGAAACGCTGTTCGCTCGCGCTGCGCGAAAGGTCGCGGTATTCGAGACGACTCGCCTCGTAGCCGACGTCCACCACCCGCCCGAGCTGAGCGACGACCTCGCCGCCGTCGGGCACGTGGTCGATGCGATCCTCGCCGAGGAAGAGATCCGCCTCGCCGTTGCGGAGCGCCATCACGCGGAGCACGCCAGCGGGCATCGGCACCCCGGCGCCGGCCGGCGAAACGTTGTCGAACGCGAGGCGCAGGAACGCGCCGCGGCGCGGCCAGTAGCCGGGCGCGGAGCGGAACACGCCGACCGGGTCGACGATGCGGTAGCTGCGCTTCACCGGAATCGCGGAGCGTTCGAGCAGGGCCACCTGCCTGCGCTCGCCCGCGTCGATCGAAACCGAGGACGACACCGGATAGAGGCGATAGCCCGCCATCGCCACCGGGCGGATCCCCTCGTCGAGCACTCCGATCTTCGGTGCGGCGGCGGCGGCGCGGAAGGTCGCGACGTCGTTCTGATCGGTGACGCGGGCGACGTTGCCGGCGACGACGCGCAGCTGCACGTTGCGGAAGCTGTCGTCGCTGCCGTTGGCGAGGCCGACCCAGCCGTTGAGGCTGACCTGTCCCTTGGTCTCGTCGTAAAGCGCGGCGTAATCCGCCTGCCAGCGCATTCCGGGCAGCAGGTACTGGAGCGTCACCGGGCGGCGCGAGGCGGCGCCGCTCTCGACCCCGAAATTGAGCTGCGCGGTCCCGGGCATCGGCATGTCGGGCGTGGCCGGGAGCACGATGCGGCCGGGATAGTTGACCTCGACGCGGTCGCCGATGCGCAGGATCGGCCGCGGCTCGATCACCAGCAGGGTCGCGTTCTCGCTCTTGTCCTCGCCGGTGCGCGGGTCCTGACGCACCGCCTTGACGGTCTTGCCGAGCGCGCCGACGAGCAACGCGTGCGGGTCGATCAGCGACGGACGCATCGACATGTCGCGCACCGCGAGCTTGTCGCCGCGCAGGATCGCGGATTCCGGCACGATGCCCGAGGCGACGTCGGAAATTCTGAGATGCAGCGGACCTTTGGGGAGATCGCCGGTGCGGACTTCCTCGACCTGAGCGAAGCCGTCGGCGTAGATCGTCAGCACCCGCGAGGTCAGAGTGTCCGCGCCCCACACCCGCTCCTCGTCCGCGTAGGCGGAGGATACAGACGCCAGCACGGCCACAATCGCCGCCGATCGCACAACGCTTCGCATTGCCATCGTTCCCCTCATCTGCCTTCTCCCCGTGCGGCGACTCTACTCCGCCCCGGGCCGCGACTCCATCGCTGTTTGATCCCGCCACACCGCGAGCGCCGCCGCAACCTCGGCCATCACACCTGCCCAATCGCCGCGCGTGGGCTGACGGAACACCCGCGCGAGCGGATACCACTGCGTCGTCTCCCCCGCGCCGCGCCAGCGCCAGTCCGGCACCGACGGCACCACCACCCACGCCGGTACGCCGAGCGCACCCGCGAGATGGACGATCGCGGTGTCCACCGCGATCACCAGATCGCACGCCGCCACCGCGGCGGCGCTTTGCGCGAAGTCGGCGATGCCCACCGTCGCATCGATGAGTTCGGGCCAGATCGCAGTCTCCGCGCCCGCGCCGAACTGGAAGTGGCGGAACTCCACCCCCTCGACCCGCCGCAACGCGAGAAACGGCGCGAGTCCGGCACTGCGCTGCGCGTCGTTGGGATGCGCGGGATTGCCCGCCCAAACGATGCCGACGGTGTTGCCGCGGCGCTGATGCGGCGCGGTGGCGAGCCAATCGGCGCGGCGCGGCGCGGGACGGCTCGCGCCGACCAGGGGGGCGAGATCGAGAAGCGGTGCGTGAAAGTCCGCCGCCACCGGGGTGCCGAACGGCACCGCCGTCCACGGCAGATCGGCTCGGCTGAGCAACGGCACCAGCTGCGCGTGCGCGCGCACCACGACGCGCCCGACGCGGGTCGCCGCGGCTCCGGCGTAACGCAGGAACTGGAGCGCGTCGCCGACGCCCTGCTCGGCCTGGAGCAGCAGCGTCGCGTCCGGCGCGGGCGAGCCGTCCCACGGCACGCCTTCGAGGTTTTCGGGGAGCAGCGCCTCGCCACGCCGCAACCGCGCGTTCCAGCGCGAAAAACCCTCGTCCCAGCGCCCCGCCATCAGGTCGAGCTGCGCCGCCTCGAACGCCGCCTGGGCGTCGTCGGGCGCGAGTTCCAGCACCCGCGCAAAGGCGACCCGCGCCGGGTGATACATGCCGACGTCGCGCATCACCAGGCCGAGCGCGAACCACGCCTCCGCCGAGCCGGGCGTCGCCGTCACCGCCTCGCGGTAGGCCGCCGCCGCCTCGACCTCGCGTTCCTGCCGCACCAGGGCGTGGCCGAGCCACAGCGCGAGCCGCGGATCGGCAACGCCGCGGGCGCGGGCGTCGCGGGCGCGGGCCTCGGCCTCGGCCCAGCGGCCGAGCTGCAAGGCGGCGAGCGTCGCGTTCACCGCCGCATCCCCGTGGCCGGGGTCGTGGGCGAGGGCTTCGTCCCACAGCGCCGCCGCAGCCGCGAGGTTTCCCCGCGCGAGTTCGGCGAGGCCTTCGGCGTGCAGCGTCTCCGCGCGGGTCCGGGAATTCCTTGTCATATCCGAAACGAACGCTCAAATTAGGGTCTTGCGGTATCGCAAACCCGCACAGCATAGCCGTTGACGCGAACTCCCGGCAAATCCCCACGATACGGAGCAGACCCATGGCCGCCGATTGGGTGGAAACCAAGCATTTCGACGCCGTCTTCGCGACCAATATCGCCCTGCTGACCGAGACCCGCGACTACCTGCAGCGCAACATCTCGCGCAGCCAGAACACCACCGAGGACCCGATCGCCAAGCTCACCGCCACCCGCGAGGCGTCGCGGCTCACCGCGCTCCTTGCGGAAACGATGTCGTGGCTGCTGCTCAACAAGGCGGTGAACAACGCCGAGGTGCCGCTCGACGCCCTCCTCGAAGAGGCCGCCGACCTTTGCAAGACCATCGGCGCGCGCGACGAAGACGCCCCGGCGATCGAGCCAAATCTTCCCGAAGAACTTGAACATCTCTACACCAAGTCCCTGGATCTGTTTGCCTCCGTCCGCACCATCCTCGCCAGCGCCCGGTCCGCCGCCAACTAGTTGGCGAGGCAGCCGGCGTAGCTTTCCGCCAGCCGCTTGAGCAGAATGGCGTAGGAATCCACGCCCGGCTCCAGCTTCACGCCGAGCGGATCGAGGATCCCCGGCTTGAGCCCGAGATCGCGCGCAATCCCCTCGACCGCGCCCGCAGGCGCCTGGGCGTCGGCGAACACGCACACCGCGCCGGTCTCCTTCGCCTTCGCGCGCACCTCGGTGAGATGGCGTCCGCCGATCGGCTGGCCGGGTTCGAGGGTGAGCGCCGCCACCGCCTGGAGCCCGAACGGCTCCTCGAAATACTGGTAGGCGTCGTGGTAGACGACGAAACGCTTGCCGCGCACCGGCGCGAGGGTTTCGCGCAGGTCGGCCGCGAGCGCCTTCATCGACGCGCCGAAACGCTCGGCGTTGGCGCGGAAACTCGCGGCGCGGCCGGGCTCGACGATCGCCAGACGCTCGGCCAGCGCATTCGCGATCGCCGCGGCGTTGGCCGGGTCGAGCCACAGATGCGGGTCGAAGTCGCCGTGGTCGTGCCCTTCGTGTTCGTGCTCATGTTCCTTGCCGCCTTCGTGCGCCTCGCCCTCGGGCGGCGAGATCCCGGCGAAGGCGCGGAACGGCCGCGTCTTCACGCCGCGCGCCTCGCCGATGGTGAGCGCGTGCTGCGCCACCCATTCCGGCGGCATCGCGTCGAGCGCGGTATCGAGCCCGAATTCGAGCCCAGGGCCGATCCACAGCACCACATCCGCCTGCGCGAGGGCGCGCGCCTGCGACGGGCGCAGCGCGCCATGGTGCGGCGATTGGTTCGGCGGCAGCAGCAGGGTCGGCTTTCCGGCGTCTCCGAGCACGGCTGCGGCGATCCCCGCGAGCGGGGCGATGCTCGCCGCCACCTTGGGTTCGGCAGCCTGCGCCGGAGCTGCGGCAAGGCTCAGAGCCAGAACCGCGATTGTTACGTCGCGTCGTTGCATCGTCGTTCTCCTCGGGGTACAGTCCGCACCGGATCGGGCAGAAACCGTTACAACGGCGCCCGGCACGCATGATACAATATAACAAATGCCGTTTCAGCGGCAATTTCAAGGGCCATGGCCGAACGAAGCGCGGGGGTCCAGCTCGGCCCGCACCCGTTTCCGTTGCTTCACAGACGTTAAGGACAGCCGCGTGATGTCCGTGTTCGCACATCATACGCACGACTTCGCCTCCGATCCGGATACTGCGCTGGCCGCCGCCGATGCGTTCTTCCAGAAGACCGGGGTGCGCTTCACGCCGCTGCGCCGCCGCGTATTCGAGATCATTCTCCGCGCCGGCAAGCCGATCGGCGCATACGACATTCTCGAACGCCTGCGCGACCATGGCAAGATCGCCGCGCCGATCTCGGTCTACCGCGTTCTCGATTTTCTCATCGAGCAGCGCTTCGTCCACCGGCTCGCCACGATCAACGCCTACATGGCCTGCGTCACCCCCGAGGATCCGCACGCGGCGCAATTCCTGATCTGCCAGTCGTGCGGCTCGGTCACGGAGATTTCCGACCAGGCCGTCGACAAGGCAATCGCCGAAGGCGCCAGGACCGCGGGCTTCCGCGTCAGCTACCCGCTCGTCGAAATCATGGGCGTGTGCGCCGATTGCGCACGCGACGGCAAAGCCTGACGATGTCCCGCTCCCGTCACGGCGCTCCTCTGGTGTGCCTGCGCGGCGTCGGCGTCGTGCGCGGCGACCTCACCATCCTCGAAAACGTCGCGCTTTCGGTCCACCCCGGCGAAATCGTCACCGTGGTCGGCCCCAACGGCGCGGGCAAGAGCACCCTCGCGCGCGTCGCCGCCGGGTTGATCGAGCCCGACAGCGGGCGCATCGAGCGCCGCAAGGGGCTCAAACTCGGCTACGTTCCGCAGGATTTCCCGAGCCAGCCGTCGCTGCCGATCTCGGTGCGCCGGTTCCTCGACCTGCCCTGCCGCCTCTCCGACGCCGACGCCACGCGCGTGCTCGAAGGCGTCGCCGCGCTGCACCTCGCCGACCGCCCGCTCGCCAAGCTCTCCGGCGGCGAACGCCAGCGCGTGCTGATCGCGATGGCGCTCGCGGCCAAGCCCGAACTGCTGATCCTCGACGAGCCCGCCAAGGGGCTCGACCCAATTTCCGAGAACGACCTCTACGCCCGCCTGCCGCACCTGCGCGACGAAATGGGCTTCGGCGTGCTGATGATCTCCCACGATCTCCATGTGGTGATGGCCTCCACCGACAAGGTCGTCTGCCTCAACCGCCATATCTGCTGCCAGGGTTCGCCCAAGGACATCGACGCGCTCGCCGCGTTCCCGCACTTCTCCGACCCCGACAGCGCCAACCTCGCGCTCTATCATCACCGCCCGCACATGCACATCCACGACGATCCGGAGGCCGACGATGCCGACCTGGATCGATGACCCGCTGTTCGTCCGCCCGCTGCTCGCGGGACTGGCGCTGGCGCTGCTCGGCGCGCCGCTAGGCTGCCTCGTGGTGTGGCGGCGCATCGCCTTCTTCGGCGAGACGCTCGCGCACGCGGCGCTCCCCGGCATCGCGCTCGCGCTGCTCTCCGGCCTGCCGCCGGTCGCCGGTGCGGCGCTCGCCGCGCTGGTGACGGCGACGCTGCTCGTGCTCCTCGCGCACGACGGCGAAACCGGGCACGACACCGTGCTCGCCACCCTCGCCCACATCGGACTTTCCGCCGGTCTGATCGTGATCGCGGTCAACGGCAGCATCCGCCTCGACCCGATGGCGCTGCTGTTCGGCGACATTCTCGCGCTCGGCGATGCCGATGTGATCGTCACCCTGATCGCCTGTCTCGCCGGCGGGCTCCTGCTCGCGCGGTTCTGGCGCCCTTTGGTGTTCCTCACCCTGCACCGCGATCTCGCGCGCGTCGCCGGGCTGCCCGCGCGGTTCTACGACATCGCCTTCCTCGCCGGGCTCGCGGCCTACGTGGTGCTGGCGATGAAGCTCGTCGGCGTGCTGCTGGTGACCTCGCTGCTGGTGATTCCCGCCGCCGCGGCGCAGCCTTTCGCCCGCACGCCGGAAGGCGCAGCGGCGCGGGCTGGCGCAGTCGCGGGCATCGCGGTGCTCGGCGGCCTCGGGCTATCGTTCGTGCACGATTGGCCGAGCGGACCGGCGATCGTCGCGGTCGGCGGCACGATCTTTCTCGGCGCGCGTCTCGCCGCAGCGTTCCGGCGCTAGTCGAACCGGCGCGGCGAGAACGGCGCGAGCTTTTCGGTTTCCGCGGCGTTGTCCTCGACGAACGCGGCGATCGCTACGCCCGCCGCCGCGCCGAGCGTCCAGTTGAGCGGACCGTAGGCCGCCGACATCAACACCCGCCCGCCGCAATCGCCGAGCATCGGCCGCGAATCCGGAGCGACCCAGCCGTGCGCGGTGCTCACCTGCCCGCCCTCGTCGCGCCAGCCGCGCGCCGCGAGGTCGCGCCAGATCCGCGCGTACGCGCCAGCGACGAGATAGCTCAGCTCCTCGCCCGGCTCTCCGCCGAAGCGATGCGCGCCCGCCGCGACGATGCGGTCAGCGGCAGTTTCGAGCCACGCGCCCGAGGCGCCGTCGATGAGGATGCCGCGCGCGGGCGGCGGCACATCGGGTTCGAGATCGAGTTCGCGCACTAGGGCGCGCTCGCGATAGGGTACGCAGGCGTTGAGCCCGCCGCGTCCGCGCGGCCAGATCGTCTCCGGCCCGCCGTCCTCGCAACGCACCACCCAGTCGAAATGCCGCAACTGCCCTTCGTCGACGAGTTCGACCTCGGCGGCGCCCGGCTTCACCAGGTCCGGCCAATGCCGCTTGATCGTCGCGCGGGTTTCGAGATCCGCCTTGAGCGCCTCGACGAAGGCGTCGGACTCCTCGACCACCGGCACCCCGGCGACGCGGCAGCCGCGGGTGTAGCGCGGCGACAGATGCGGGAACATCTGCGCGACGTCGTCGAACTGCAGATCCTCGACCGCGCAGCCGTGACGGCGGCGGACGTCGTGAGCGGCCCAGCCGACGGCGTAGGTGCGGGCGTCGCGGTAGAGCGTCACCGCATCGGTGTGGCCGACCCGGAACCCGGCGGCTTCGGTCAGCGCCGCGTAGGCGGGCGCGGCAGCGGCGAGCAGGCGGGCGCGGTCGGCGGCGATCGCCTCGACCGCGAGCGGGCGGCTGTTGGCGATCGCGCGCAGCATCCAGGCGAGGAATTCCGGCCCCGCCTGCGGACGCAGCCCGGCGCGCACCGCGTTGCCGAGCATCAGCCGCGGCAGCGCGAGCACGTAGCCCGGCAGCGCGAACGGATCGATGAAGAAATCGCGGATCACCCCGCCGACGGCGTGGGGGTTGGACTGGTCGCCGCGATACCAGACGACGCGGTGGCCGCGCCGCAACAACACCGACGCCACCATCACCGCGCCGATGTCGCCGCCGAGCACGGCGACCGAGCGGCGCTGCCCCTCCTCGACCGGAGCGGCCAAATTCGGAACCGAAAGACTCATCACCCTCACCCCACCGGCCAGGCGGCGGTCAAATTGTCGAGACGCCCCGGCGCAAACACCACGACCGGGAACCCCAGGCCCTCCACCGGCGCTCCCACCACCGCGAGGTCGGGCGCGCGGCCGGGCGGCACGTCGGTGAGCGCGGCGGCGTCCGCGAGCGGAAAGCCGAACCCCATGCGCTGCTCGACCACGTGGGCGAGCACCGCGGCGGCGGCCGGCGGCAGACCCGCAAGAATCACCCGCGCCGGACCGGTGAACGGCACGTGCACAGGGGTTTCGTCGCCCGAGAGCAGCGACGACCGCGCCGGTGCGAGCGCCTCGATCTCTTCGGCGAAATCGGCGGCGAAGCACGCGAGCAACGCCACGTCGCGCGGGTCGGGTGTACCCTCGGGCAACGCCCGGAGCGCGATCTCGATCAGCGTCGCCACCGCCGAGAGCCGCGCGAAACCGGCGGAGCCGGCAGACCCCGCGAACTTGTGCACATCGGCGACCAGACCTTCGCGCGGGCCTTCGGGCGCGGCGCACCAGCCGTGCAACGCCGCGGCGAACCCCTGCCCCTTCGGGCGCATCGCCGCCACGTATCCTTCCACCACCGCGTCCAGGCCCATGCTTCCCCCTCGATCAGCCTGAAATGAACCGTGCCCATGCCGCCCGCACGATCTCGGCGAGGCCGAGCGGATCGAACGGCTTGGCGATCAGCCCGAGCACGCCCGCGCATCCCGCAACTTCGTCCGCCGCGTCGGCGCGGCCGCTCAGCACCATCACCGGCGTCTCCGCGAGATCGGGTTCGCGCCGGATCGCCGTAATCAGCTCGCCCCCCGAAAGCCCCGGCATGGTGAGGTCGAGCAGCAGCAGTTGCGGCCGCCAGTCTCCCTGCGGTTCGGCGAGGAACGCCGCGCCGTCGCCCCAGCAGCGCACGTCGAGACCGCCCACCTCCGTCAGGGCGAAGCGCACGATCTCCCGGATGTCGTCGTCGTCGTCGACGTAGGCGAGGCGTTCGAGCTGCATTCTGCCGCTTCCCCGACTGGCTTAGATTCGCATTCTGCAAAGCAAAATGCATCTTTCCGCGCGGACGCGCCACTGTTTTGCAGTCCGCGGCGCGGCGCG
>QKGW01000286.1 GCA_003250275.1 Alphaproteobacteria bacterium | reverse complement strand
GGTTTCGTTGCGTCCCTCGCGGATCGCCCGTTCGAGAATCCGGACGACGATCTTCGCCCGGTCCTCGGGGGTCGGCTCGCCGCTCATCCGAGATACCTTGCCGCGAGGTGCGCCTTGAACGCGGCGGCGTCGAGCGGCTTGCCGGTGGCGCGGCGGAGGATTTCCGGCGCGGGCAGGAGCGACGCCTTCTCGTGCACGTTGGCGCGCATCCAGCCGAGCAACGGGCGGAAGTCGCCGCGCCCGAGCGCGTCCTCGATTTCCGGCACCGCCGCGCGCGCGGCGGCGAAGAGCTGCGCCGCGGTCATCGCGCCCAAGGTGTAGGTGGGGAAGTAGCCCCACGCGCCGTCGTACCAGTGGATGTCCTGCAGGCAACCCCAGCGGTCGTCGGGCGGCACCACGCCGAGGAGATCGCGCATTCCGTCGTTCCACGCGGCAGGCAGATCCCTGAGCGCGAGGTCGCCCGCGATCATCGCGCGTTCGAGGCGGTAGCGCAGGATCACGTGGGCGGGATAGGTCACCTCGTCGGCCTCGACGCGGATGAAGCCGCGCTCGACCTTCTGCGCGAGGGCGACGAAGTTCTCCACCGTCCAGGCCTCGCCGCCGCCGCCGAACGCCTCGGCGAGCACCGGCGCGAGCCAGGTGAGGAAGGCGCGGCTGCGCCCCGCCTGCATCTCCATGGTCAGCGACTGGCTCTCGTGCAGGCTCATGCCGCGCGCGTTGCCCGCGGGCTGGCCGCGCCAGCCGAGCGGCAGACCGCGTTCGTAGAGCGCGTGGCCGGTTTCGTGGATCACCCCGAACACCCCGGTGAACGCATCGCTCTCGTCGTAGCGGGTGGTGAGACGCACGTCGTCGGGGATGCCGCCGCAGAACGGGTGGGCGCTCTCGTCGAGGCGGCCGTGGTCGAACTCGAAGCCCATCGCCGCCATCACCCTTCGCACCATGCCGCGCTGAACCTCGGCGGGGAAGCGGCCGGGCAGCGGCAGCGGCGCGGGGCGCGCGGCCTGGCGCGCCAGCACGTCGTCGAGGAAGCCGGGCAGGAACGCCGCGAGATCTGCGAAGATCGCGTCGATCTCGGCGGACTTGCCGCCGGGTTCGTAGGAATCGAGGAGCGCGTCGTAGGGCGAGACGCCGAGCGCCTCGGCCTTCACCGCCGCCTCCTCGCGCACCAGCGCGAGCAGCTTTTCGAGATGCGGCAGCACCGCCGCGAAATCCGCCTTCGGCCTCGCCGCGCGCCACGCCATTTCGCACGCCGCCCCGGCCTTGGCGAGCGCCGCCACCAGATCCTCGGGCACCGCCGCGGCGTGCACCCAGGCGTGCCGCATCTCTTCGAGGTTGGCGCGGTCGTCCGCGCCGAGCGCTTCGGCCTCGGCTGCGGCGATCAGGCCGGGCAATTCCGGCGCGGCGAGGATGCCGTGCGCCAGGGTTTCGAGCACCGCGACCTGCTCGGCGCGCGCATCCGCGCCGCCGGTCGGCATCATCGCCGCGCGGTCCCATTGCAGGGTCGCGAGCGCGCCCTCGATCGCGGAGCGCTTGTGAAAACGTGCCTTGAGTTCCGAATACGCCGACATGCTCGCCCCGACTTGTTTTTTCCCGCCGCCGCCCCGATGATTCGGAAAGGCCCGCAAACCAACGCCATCCTACCGGAGGAAATCGCATGTCCGCAAAACCGAAGTTCGCCGTCGTCCTATCCGGATGCGGCGTGTACGACGGATCGGAGATCCACGAGGCGGTGATGACCCTGCTCGCGATCGACCGTCAGGGCGGCACCTATCAGTGCTTCGCGCCCGACGTCGATCAGCTCCACGTGATCAACCACGCGGTCGGCGCGCCGAGCGACGAGACCCGCAACGTGCTGGTGGAATCCGCGCGCATCGCCCGCGGCGCGATCCTGCCGCTCAGCCAGTACAAGCCCGCCGACTACGACGTGCTGGTGTTTCCGGGCGGCTTCGGCGCGGCGAAGAACCTCTGCACCTTCGCCATCGACGGCCCCAACTGCTCGGTCAACCCGGACGCCGAGGCGGCGATCCTCGCGACCCACGCGGCGAAGAAGCCGATCGTCGCGCTATGCATCGCTCCGGCGCTGATCGCCAAGGTGCTCGGCAAGGTCGAGGTCACTATCGGCAACGACAAGGCGACCGCCGAGGCGCTCGGCGCGATGGGCGCGAGCCACGCCGAGCGCACCCACGGCGAGACCTGCGTCGATACCGCCAACAAGCTGGTGACGAGCCCGTGCTACATGCTCAACGCCACGGTGAGCCAGATCGCCGACGGCGCCAGCGCCGCGATCACTGAGGCGGTCAAGCTGA
>QKGW01000357.1 GCA_003250275.1 Alphaproteobacteria bacterium | reverse complement strand
GCGAAGTTCGCGGAAGACCTCGATATCTAACCGGTGAACCGCGCCATTTCGCGGGCGATGTCGGCCTCGGGCGGGAAAAACTCGCCGGGGTGGTCGATCGCCATCGCGAGCGCCTTGAGGTAGGCGGGGCGGGCAATCTCGACCGCGCCCATGCCGCGCAGGTGCTCGGTGGTGAACTGAGTGTCGAGCAGCGCGAAGCCGCCGGCACGCAGCCGCGCGACGAGGTGGACGAGGGCGACTTTGGAGGCCTCGGTGCGGCGCGAGAACATGCTCTCGCCGAAGAACGCCGCGCCGATCGAGACGCCGTAAAGCCCGCCGACGAGGGTGCCGTTTTCCCAGCATTCGATCGAATGGCCGAAGCCGCGCAGGAAGAGCTGGTTGTAGAGGCTCGCGATCTGCGGCGTGATCCAGGTGTCCTCGCGCCCCGGCGCGGGCGCGGCGCAGGCGGCGACGACGCCCTGGAAGTCGCGGTCGGCGGTGAGGGTGAAGGGGGTCTTGCGCAGCACCTTGCGCAACGAGCGGCCGACGTGCAGGCCGTCGAGCGGGATCACCCCGCGGCGGAGCGGCGAGAGCCACACCAGGTCGGGATCGTCTCGGCCCCTCCCCATCGGGAACGCGCCCTGGCGATACGCGGCGATCAGCAATTCCGGCGTGACCACCAGGCGCATCGGCATTACCCGGCTTCGAGACCCGTCAACGCGAGGATGTAGCCCGTCGCACCGAACCCGACGATCACCCCGGTGGCGACCGAGGAAATGTAGGAGTGGTGACGGAACGCCTCGCGGCGATGGATGTTGGACAAATGGACCTCGACGATCGGGCACTTCAACAGGTGGAGCGCATCGAGGATCGCGACCGAGGTGTGGGTGTAGGCGCCGGCGTTGATGATCACCGCGTCCTGGGTTTCGCGCGCCTCCTGAATCCAGGTGACGAGTTCGCCCTCGTGGTTCGACTGGCGGAATTCGAGCGCCCAGCCGCGCGCGTCGCAGAACCCCTGGCAGGCGGCGCGGATGTCGTCGAGGGTGTCGCGCCCGTAGATCTCCGGCTCGCGCTTGCCGAGCATGTTGAGGTTCGGCCCGTTGAGGATCAGGACGCGCTTTTTCGCAGCGGTTTGGGGCACGGCGGCAGTCTCCGGCTGATGGCTTCCGGGTGCGGTTGCATCCGCCGCCCGTCGGACCCATACTCTGGCATCTCGGGACGGAAAAGCAACATTGCAAGACGGGAAAAGCCATGCAGATCAGCTTGAATGGCGAGCTTCGCACGCTCGATGAGGGCCTCGACGTGGCGGCGCTTCTCGCGTCGCTCGGGCTCGACGCGCGCAAGGTCGCGGTCGAGCGCAACCTCGAAATCGTGCCGAAGTCCGCCTACGCCGCCACCCCGGTGGAGGACGGCGACCGGATCGAGATCGTGCATTTCATCGGCGGCGGAGCGCCGCAGGGGGACATCGTGGATACGGATCGTTTGCAGCTCGCGGGCCGGAGCTTCTCTTCGCGCCTGCTCGTCGGGACCGGCAAGTACAAGGACTTCGAGGAAACCGCGCGCGCGATCGCCGCGTCGGGCGCGGAGATCGTCACCGTCGCGGTGCGCCGCGTCAACGTGAGCGATCCCAATCAGCCGATGCTGATGGATTTCGTCGATCCGAAGAAATACACCTACCTGCCCAACACCGCCGGCTGCTTCACCGCCGAGGACGCGGTGCGCACCCTGCGCCTCGCGCGCGAGGCGGGCGGCTGGAACCTCGTCAAGCTCGAGGTGCTCGGCGACCAGAAGACCCTCTACCCGAACATGGCCGAAACCTTCCGCGCCGCCGAGGCGCTGATCGCGGACGGCTTCGAGGTGATGGTCTACTGCTCCGACGATCCGATCGCCGCGAAGCGCCTCGAAGAGATGGGCTGCGTCGCGATCATGCCGCTCGCCGCGCCGATCGGCTCGGGCCTCGGCATCCAGAACCCGGTGAACATCCGCCTGATCATCGAGGAGGCGAAGGTGCCGGTGCTCGTCGACGCGGGCGTCGGCACCGCATCCGACGCCGCGGTGGCGATGGAACTGGGCTGCGACGGCGTGCTGATGAACACCGCGATCGCCGCCGCGAAGGACCCGATCAAAATGGCGCACGCCATGCGCCTCGCGGTCGAAGGCGGGCGGCTCGCGTATCTCGCGGGGCGGATGCCGAAAAAAATGTACGCCGATCCGTCGTCGCCGCTCGCCGGTTTGATCTAAGCGTCGCCGGAAATCGCTCTTAGGGCCTCTAGCAACGCCCTGAAAACACAACGAAAAAAGATATGCGATCCGCACATGCGCGGGTCGCATTTTTCTATGAGATTTTCTCTTTACGGGGAGGGGGGTTGGATTTATATACACCCAACCTTGCGCACGTGCCTCTGACCCTTGGTGGCTACGCAACGACGCACGACACGTGACCGGGCGAAAGCTCGGGGTGGAACTGAATATCGCCCGCCGTATTGCGTATTGTACGTCAAGGCAGTTTGCGTTGGTCCCCTAAACAAGGCCATGCAAGAAAAACCGAGGGTCGGATTTTCCGTGCCGCGGTCAGGGCGACTTCTACACCCACTCCCAGCGATTTCCGGTCGAGAATTACGGGGTGTCTTTCAGGCTCAGGTTGCCTGGGGGACATGTCGTTGGACCGATTAATCCGATGACCTGCGCCTATGTGATCGTGTGATCCGGCCTGGTCCTTCGAACGGGGGACTTGAAGAAGATGTCTGAACGTATCCGTGAATTCCTGGAGCAGCAGCGCCCGCCCACCCCCTGCCTGGTGGTCGACCTGGAGATCATTCGTCAGAATTATCGCAACCTTCGCGAGCACTTGCCGCTCGCGCAGGTCTACTATGCGGTGAAAGCCAATCCGGCGCCGGAAGTGGTGCGGATGCTGGCCGCCGAGGGTTCGTCCTTCGACACCGCGAGCCTGCCGGAAATCGACCTTTGCCTGTCGAACGGCGCCGATGCGTCGAACATCTCGTTCGGCAACACCATCAAGAAGGAATCCGATATTCGGGAAGCCTTCGGGAGGGGGGTTCGCCTGTTCGCCATCGACTCCGAGCAGGAACTCCGCAAGATCGCGCGCTCTGCCCCGGGCAGCCGCGTCTACTGCCGCATTCTCGTCGAGAACACCGGCGCGCAGTGGCCGCTGAGCAAGAAGTTCGGCTGCGCCGTCGAGATGGCCGCCGACCTCCTCACCGAGGCGCGTGAGCTCGGTCTCGACCCCTACGGCGTGTCCTTCCACGTCGGCTCGCAGCAGACCGCGCTCGACCAGTGGGACGTCGCGATGTCGCGCGTCGCGATGCTGTTCTCCTCGCTGCAGGAGCGCGGCATCGAGCTCAAGGCGGTGAACCTGGGCGGCGGCTTCCCGGCGCAGTACCTCGACGAGGTCGAGGGCTTGCCGGCCTACGCCAACGCGGTGATGCACGCGGTGACCAACCACTTCGGCAACCGCATCCCGGCGCTGATGATCGAGCCCGGCCGTTCGATGGTCGGCGACTCCGGCATCCTGCAGTCCGAGGTGGTTCTGGTTTCGAAGAAGTCCTACGACGAAGACCGCCGCTGGGTGTTCCTCGACGTCGGCCGCTTCAACGGCCTTGCCGAGACCATGGACGAGGCGATCAAGTATCGCGTCACCACCGACCGCGACGGCGAAGAGACCGCGCCGGTGATCCTCGCGGGTCCGACCTGCGACTCCGTCGACGTGATCTACGACAAGGCGGGCTACTGCCTGCCGGTGAACCTGGAGCCGGGCGACAAGGTCCTGTTCCACGCGGCCGGCGCCTACACCACGTCCTACGCGTCGGTGAACTTCAACGGCTTCGAGCCGCTGAAGCAGTACTGCATCTAAGGCCGGTTTCGGCTCTTCGAGTCTTCCCGGGCGGCAGGAAATGCCGCCCGGGCCCCGGCAGAAACTGCCGATCCGGCACGTCCTCCCAGATAAAATCGTTGAATTTCAGCGTCGTGCGATTGGCATGAGGCTTGCGGACAAGTTCTCGGGATTTTCTCATCTGAGGACGCGACCATGAGTCTGATCGGTGCACTGAACTGCAGCTCGCTTGCGATGATGGCGCAAAGCCAGGGTATGCAGACGGTCAGCAACAACATCGCCAACGTCAACACCACCGCCTACAAGCGCGAGGACACGCTGTTCCAGACGCTGCTCACCGCGCAGCGCGGCACCGCCGCCGGGCGCGAGCGCATGGGCGTGCAGTCGGTCGACCGCCGCGAGGTGTGGGGGCAGGGGCTGGTGGTCGCCACCGGGCGCGCCGACGACCTCGCGCTCAACGGCGACGGCTTCTTCCTGGTGTCGCGCGACTTCGGCGGCAAGGGCGAGGTGATGTACACCCGCGACGGCTCGTTGCAGCAGCGCTACGTCGACGTCGGCAACGGCACCCAGCAGTCGTTCTACACCACCGCCGGCGGCCAGTACGTGCTCGGCTGGGCGGCGGACGAGAACGGCAACTTCAACACCGTCGGCACCGGCGCCAACAGCCTCGTGCCGATGCGCTCGTTCGCGCTCGACGAGATCGACGGCACCGCGACCACCCAGGCGCTGATGGCGGCGAACGTGCCCTCCAACCTGCCGATCGGCGAGAGCGTGACCCTCCAGGGCACGGTCTACGATCAGGCGTGGAACGCGCAGTCGCTCAACTACACCTGGACCAAGACCGCGGCCAACACCTGGACGGTGGATTTCGCCGTCGGCGGCGGCACCGTCGATCCGGCGCTCCTCGGCACCACCACCGTGACCTTCTCGGGCGCGGGCAAGGAACTCGAACCGCAGACCCCGGTGTCGGTGCCGATCACTTGGGACGACGGCTCGTCGAGCACGATCTCGGTCGATCTCACCGACATGGAACAGTACGCCGACGCCAAGGTGATCTACCGCACCTGGCAGGACGGCAACGAGGCGGGCCGCCTCTACGACGAGAGCTTCGACGAGAACGGCGTGCTCTGGGGCAGCTACACCAACGGCCGCAACCGTCCGCTCTACAAGCTCGCGATCGGCGAGTTCACCGCGCCCAACAGCCTCGAAGCGGTGTCCGGCAACCTCTTCCGCGAGACCGACGGTTCCGGCCCGGCGAGCATCCGCGACCTCGAAACCCAGGCGGACGGCACCTCGATCGTCGTCGGCAGCCTCGAGTCCTCGAACGTCGACATGGCCGACGAGTTCACCCGGATGATGATGGTGCAGAAGGCCTACACCATGGCCTCCACCAACTTCCGCACCGTCGACGAGATGATGCAGACCGCGGTCGGCATCAAACGCTGATCGCCGCGAAACGCGAACGGCCCCGAGGGATGACCTCGGGGCCGTTGCCGTTTGCGCCGCGGCTCAGTTCTTGGCGAGCTTGCGCGCGTCCGCGATCGCCTTGACCAGGGTCTCAGGGCCGACCCGGCCGGGGATCAGCGTGTCACCGACGACGAAGCTCGGCGTGCCGTTGATGCCGAGGGACTCCGCGAGGGCGTGGTTGCGGGCGATGGTCTCGTCGACCTCCTTGCTCTGCGCGTCGGTCTTCAATTTCTCGACGTCGAGCTTGAGTTCCTTCGCGACGTTGAGCGCGGTCGGCTCGTCGAGGCGCGCGCGCGTGGTCATCAGCGCGGCGTGGTATTCGATGTACTTGCCCTGCTTGCGTGCGGCGAGCGCGAGGCGCGACACCGCGACGCTCTCCGGCCCGAGCACCGGCAGGTCCTTCACCACCAGGCGCGCGTCGGGCTGATCCTTGATCGTCTCGCGCAGGTCGGGGAAGGCGGCGCGGCAGTAGCCGCAGTTGTAGTCGAAGAACTCAACCACCGCGACCTTGGCCGACTTCGGCCCGAGGAACGGATCGTCGGCGTGCACCATCTGACTCTGGTTCTCGCGGATCGCCGCCTTCTGCGCCGCCTGCGCCGCCTCGACCCGCTTGGTCTGGAGCGCCTGCATCGCCTCGGCGAGGATTTCCGGGTTCTCGACCAGGGTCTGCCGCACGATTTCGCGCATCGCCTTGGCCTGCGCCTCGGTGAGCGGCGGTTCCTCGGCGAGGGCGGGAGCGGCGAACGGAAGGCAGAGGCATCCGATCAGAGCGGCACGGCGGAGAGCACGGGTCATGGTCGATCCTTGCGGTAAGGGTTCAACGGTTCTTCTCTTTTTCTTTCCTTGCGAGGTCGAGCCGGCGCTCGGCCTCGGCCTTGATGTCTTCGGCGCGCAGCCGCGACGGCGACCCGGCGGGGAGAAGCTGCACCGCCTTGCCGGCGTGGAACTTCGCCTCCGCGTTGCGGCCCGAGCGCAGCGCGTACTCCGCCATCGCGTAGGCGGCGCCCGGCTCGTTGCCTTCGCGGCCGCGCGCGATCGCGAGCTGCCTCCAGTATGAAGCGCCTTCCGGCTCGTCGCGCAAGGCCTGTTCGAGCGCGGCCTCGGCTTCCTTGTAGTCGGCATCGTTGCCGCGGGCGATCAGCGCGCGGGCGAGACCGAGCTGCAACTGCGCGGCATGGGGCAGCAGGCGCACGGCGGCGCGATAGGGCGCGACCGCGGCGTCGGCGTCGCCGCTCTCGTAGAGCACCTGCCCCTTGAGTTCGTAGAAGTAGGGGTCGTTCGGCACATCGCGGAGGAGCGCGTCGATCAGGCTCACCGCGTGCGCGGTGTCGGCCTGGCGGTAGAAGGCGATCGCACGGCCGTAGCGCGCCGGGATCGAGGCGTCGCTCTCCGGATAGCGCTGCAGCGTGCGCGGCGGCGGTTCGAGGAAGCCGTAGAGCTTTGCCCGCACCCGCGCGTATTCGAGCTTCCACTTGTCGGGGAAGGCGCCGGGCGGAATCGTCGAATTCTTGACGTGGTTCTCGACGAAGGCGACGCGGTCGCGGGTGAGCGGGTGGGTGCGCATGTAGGGGTCTTGCCGCGCCGTCACCAGGAGTTCCTGGTTTTCGAGCACGCGCATGAACTTCAGCAGCCCGGCGGCGGAGACTCCGACGTCGTCGAGGTATTCGAGCCCGGCCTGATCGGCCTGGTTCTCCTCGCCGCGGGTAAACGCCATGAGGTTTTCGAGCATCCCGCTCTGCACCCCGAGGGTGACGCCGACGAACGCGTCGCTGCTGCCCGAGGCGAGCGCCGCCGCCGCGCCGAGCGCGTAGGAGAGCCAGAGGTTGCGCTGCGTCGCCTCGATCTGCTGTTCGCGCAAAATGATGTGGCCGCCGACGATGTGGCCGAATTCGTGCGCCATCACCCCCATCACCTCGGAGGGGTCCTCCGCCCGCATCAGCAGCCCGGTGTGGATGAAGAGGTTCATCCCGTGGGTGACGAAGGCGTTGAGCGAGGTATCCTTGACCAGATGGATCTTGAGCGCCGCGGGGTCGAGGTCGGCCGCGCGGAGCAGTGGCGTGGCGAACTCTTGGATGGTATTTTCGATTTCCGCGTCGCGGATCAGCGAGATTCCCGCACGCGCCGGGGTCGGCGCGGCCACGGAAACCGCCGCCCACGCGAACACAGCCACCACCAAAGCCGGAAGCCTCATGCGCACCTTGATCTCCGATACTCCTGCCCACGGCACCGGCCGCGGGCGAAAGGCTAACCTTCTGGCGCGCGGCGGTCAAACCGCGCTTGCCTGGACCGTGATCGCCGCCGTCGCGGCGGGTCTCGCGGGGTGCGACCCGGAGAAGCCCGCAGAGGGCGTGGTCGGCTACGTCTCCGGTTTCGCGGGCTTCGTTTCCGCCGAGGAACCGCGCGCGGCCCTGGTCGGGGAGGACGTTCTTTCCGCCGGCGGCACCGCCGCCGACGCCGCGGTGGCGATGGCCGCGACCCTCACCGTGACCCTGCCGTCGCGAGCGGGCTGGCTCGGCGGCGGCGTCTGCCTCACCCGCATCCCCAAGGATAAATCTGTGCGGGTTTACACGTTCATGCCAGAGGCGCTGCCCGGCGGCGGCTTCACCCCCGGCCTGCCGCGCGGGCTCTACGCGCTGCACGCGGCCTCGGGCACGCTGCGCTGGCAGCAGATTCTGACGCAACCCGAGAACCTCGCGCGCTTCGGCCACCCGGTGTCGCGCGCGCTCGCCCGCGATCTCGAAACCCTGGGCGGGCCGGCGAGCCTCGGTGTCGAGGCGCGCACCGTGTTCGCGCCCAACGGGCGGCTGCTGCGTGAGGGCGAGACGATCACCCAGCCGCGCCTCGCCGGCGCGTTCACCAGCCTTCGGATGAAGGGCGCGGGCGACGCCTACGCCGGCGGCCTCGGCGCGCTGATCGCCGACGCCAACCCCGAGCAGGCCGGGGCCCGCCGCGCGGCGCTGCGCGGCTATGCGGCGAAGGTCGCCGATCCGGTGACCGTGGACTTCGACAACGAGACCGCGTTCTTCCCGCCCGCACCGTTCCCCGGCGCGGCGGCGGCGGCGGCGTGGAAGCGCGCCGACGAGACCGAGACTCCGGCGGCGGCGCGCACCGTGCCCGCCACCCCGGCGGGCGAGGGAGCGACCGGCTTCGTCGCGGTCGACCGCGGCGGCATGGCGGTGAGCTGCGTGCTGACGATGGGCCAGATCTTCGGCGGCGGCCAGACCGAGGGCGCGACCGGAATGCTCGCCTACGCGCCGTTCCTCGGCGAGGGCGACGCGGGCGCGATGCTGCCGATGCTGGTGACCAACCGCTACGTCAACGACCTGCGCGCCGCCGCCGCGGGCGCGGGCCCGAGCGGCGCCGCCGACGTGATCGACTTCACCGTGCGCGCCCGGATGCTCGGTGCGAACGGCACCGCCGCTTCCGCCGCGGCGGCGGGCGCGGGCGAGGCGTCGAGCCGCGTCACCGGCGTGGTCTGCCCCGACGGCGCGCCCGCCAACCTCGCGACCTGCACCCTCGCGCAGGACCCGCGCGGCGCCGGGCTTTCGCGCTCGGTCGGGCGTGAGACCGGCTTCGACCTCG
>QKGW01000088.1 GCA_003250275.1 Alphaproteobacteria bacterium | reverse complement strand
ATCGCGTCCGGGCAGCGCGATCGGCCCCGGCGGCAGCCCGGAAACGACGTAGGTGTTGTAGGGGTGCGCGGCGTCGAGGTCCTTGCGGGTGAGGCCGCGCGGCAGGGTGCCGTCGCCGTCGGAGAGGCCGTAGATCACCGTCGGGTCGGACTGCAGGCGCATCCCGAGGCGCAGGCGGTTGAGGAACACCGCGGCGACGTGCGGGCGCTCGCCGTCGACGCCGGTTTCGCGTTCGACGATCGAGGCGAGGGTGAGCGCCTCCTCGGGGGTCTTGAGCGGCAGGTTCTCGTCGCGGCCAGTCCAGGCGTCGGCGAGCGTGGTTTCCATCGCCGCCTTCATCCGCGCCACCAGCTTCGCGCGCTCCTCGCCGCGCACGTAGGCATAGGTCTCGGGCAGCAGTTCGCCCTCGGTGAGGTTCGCCGGCACCTCGCCGTCGAGCGCGGGCGCGTCGGCGACCGCAGCGAGCGCCTGCTTGACCGTCCAACCTTCGGGGATGGTGAGGCGGTGCTGCACCACCTTGCCGGAGGCGACGATCGCCATCGCCCCTTCCGCCGAGACCTGTGCGGGGAAGGCGTATTCGCCCGCCTTGAGGCGCGGGCCCATGCCCGCGAGGCGCACGCCGAAGCGGAACACCAGCGGATCGGCGATCACCCCCGCCTCGGCGAGCTGGTTCGCGATCCGCTCCACCGTCGCGCCGCGCGGCACCACGAGGACGGTTTCGGACGTCGAAGGGCCGGGGGCGACGAACGCCTCCCGGCCCTTGACGTAGACGACGATGCCCGCCGCGACGGCGAGCGCGATGAGGGCGACGAGAGCAACGCCGATCCGGCGCAACGCCGCCATCACCCGGTCCTTAGACCTTGGTCAGAATCAGCGAGGCGTTGGTGCCGCCGAAACCGAACGAGTTGGACTGCACCGCCTCGAGCTTGGCCTCCTGCGGCTTGAGCGCGACGAGGTTCATGTCGTCGCAGCCTTCCGAGGCCTCGTGGAGGTTCAGGGTCGGCGGCATCACGCTGTCGCGCAGCGCCAGCACCGAGTAGATCGCCTCGACCGCGCCGGCGGCGCCGAGCAGGTGGCCGATCGACGACTTGGTCGACGACATGCCGAGCTTGAGCGCGTGATCGCCGAACACCTTCTTCACCGCGCCGCACTCGATTTCGTCACCGAGCGGGGTCGAGGTGCCGTGGGCGTTGATGTAGCCGATCTGCTCCGGGTTGAGGCCGGCGTTCTTGAGCGCGGCGGTCATCGCCCTGGTCGCGCCGCGGCCTTCCGGATGCGGAGCGGTGATGTGATAGGCGTCGCCAGAGAGGCCGTAGCCCTTGACCTCGGCGTAGATCGTCGCGCCGCGCTTCTTCGCGTGCTCGTATTCCTCGAGCACCACCACGCCCGCGCCCTCGCCCATGACGAAGCCGTCGCGGCCCTTGTCCCACGGACGCGAGGATTCGGACGGGCTGTCGTTGTAGGCGGTGGAGAGCGCCTTGGCCGAAGCGAAGCCCGCGATGCCGAGGCGGCAGATCGCGCTTTCCGCGCCGCCAGCGACCATCACGTCGGCGTCGCCGAACATGATCAGACGCGCGGCGTCGCCGATCGCGTGCGCGCCGGTGGCGCAGGCGGTGACGGCGGAGTGATTCGGGCCGGTGAAACCGTATTTGATCGAGACGTGGCCGGAGGCCAGGTTGATCAGGCTCGACGGAATGAAGAACGGCGACACGCGGCGCGGGCCGGATTTTTCGAGCACCGCGGCGCATTCGGAAATCGCGGTGAGACCGCCGATGCCGGAACCGATCATCACGCCGGTGCGGCCGCGGTCTTCCTCGTCTTCCGGCATCCAGCCGGCGTCGGCGACAGCTTCCTCGGCGGCGGCGAGCGCGTAGACGATGAAGTCGTCCATGCGGCGTCGTTCCTTGGCCGGGGCCACGCTGTCGGGGTCGAATTCACCGGGGTTGGAACCCATCGGGATCATCGCGGCGACCTGCGCGGCGAGATCGTCGACCTCGAAGCGATCGATGCGTTTGAACCCGTTTTCACCTTTGATCAGGCGTTCCCAGTTCAGCTTCACGCCACGCCCCAGCGGCGTCAGCATACCCAGGCCGGTGATTACAACTCGCCTCATGTTTTTCGTCCACCCATTGTCGTTTTAGGGAAGATCACGTCCGTCCGCCGGTCGACGCGTGCGGACGCGGTCCCACGGCAAGGCGCGGTCTGCGAGCGCGCGCCAGGGACAAAAGGGGACCATCCCCGCAAGGGGGACGGTCCCGTTGCGGCGATCAGCCGTTGTTCTTCGAAATGAAGGAAATCGCGTCGTTCACCGTGAGGATCTTCTCGGCGGCGTCGTCCGGGATCTCGATACCGAACTCTTCCTCGAAAGCCATCACCAGCTCGACGGTGTCCAGGCTGTCGGCGCCCAGGTCATCGATGAAGCTGGCGTTGTCGGTCACCTTGTCTTCCTCGACACCCAGGTGCTCGACGACGATCTTCTTCACGCGTTCGGCGACATCACTCATTGGTTTGTCTCTCGCTCGTTGGGTTGCTTATTTTACAATGTTCCGGTTTCCCGGAGGAACCTCTTTCCGCGACGGCCCCGGCGGTTTCCGCCGCGATCAATCCGGCCAAGTGGCCCGTTCACTACCATACTTTCCCAGGGAAGACCAGCGATCGGGTAGGTCCCGGCCGTTGGCGCTCCCAAGGCTCAGATCATCGCCATGCCACCGTTGACATGGAGGGTCTGGCCGGTGACATAGGCGGCCTCCTCGGCCGCGAGATACACCACCGCGGCGGCGACGTCCTCGGAGGTGCCGAAACGGCCCGCCGGGATCGACGCGAACATCCGCTGACGCTGGTCTTCGGTCAGAACGTCGGTCATCGGCGTCGCGATCATACCGGGTGCGACGCAGTTGACGGTGATATTGCGAGCGGCAAGCTCGTGCGCAAGCGCCTTGGTCATGCCGATCAGACCGGCCTTGGAGGCGGCGTAGTTCGCCTGGCCGGGATTGCCCATCACGCCCACCACCGAGGAAATGCCGATGACGCGGCCGTAACGGCGCTTCATCATCCCGCGCATCGCGGCGCGGGTGAGGCGGAAGGCGGCGGTGAGGTTGACGTCGAGGACCGTCTGCCAGTCCTCGTCCTTCATCCGCATCGCGAGCCCGTCGCGGGTCAGGCCCGCGTTGTTGACGAGAATGTCGATGCGGCCCATCGCCTTCTCCGCCTCGGCGGCGAGGCGATCGGTGTCGGCGGGGTCGGAAAGATTGGCGGCGATCACGATCGCCTTGCCGGGATGCACGGCCTCGATTTCCGCGGCGACCGCGTCGAGGGCATCCTTGCGGGTGCCGGAGAGGGCGACGGTCGCGCCGCGGGCGGCGAGCGCCTTGGCGATTGCGGAACCGATCCCCCCGGACGCGCCCGTGACGAGGGCGCACTTATCGGTCAAATCAAACATCAGCCTTGCTCTTTATTGTTCTTGCCGCCGCCGATGATAGGCGGCTTTCGCGCACAAAGAAACCGCCCGGCGCGGCAACGCGGCACCGGGCGGCTCCAAGGATACTCAGGCGGCGACGGCCTTCGCGAACGCTTCGATCTCCTCGAGGGAGCCGACCGGCAGGCCGTCCATCTCGCGGTCGATGCGCTTGGCGAGGCCCGACAGCACGCGGCCGGAGCCGACCTCGACGAGGGTGTTGATGCCGTTGCCCTTCATGAACTGCACGCTCTCGCGCCAGCGGACCGAACCGCAGACCTGCTCGACGAGGAGCTTGCGGATTTCCTCCGGGTCGTCGGTGGCGCGGGCGGTGACGTTGGCGACCACCGGAACCACCGGGGCGACCAGCTCGACCTGCGACAGCGCTTCGCGCATCGTCTCGGCCGCCGGGCGCATCAGCGCGCAGTGGAACGGAGCGGACACCGGCAGCAGCACCGAGCGCTTGACGCCGAGCTTCTTCGCGATCTCGATCGCGCGCTTCACCGCGCCGACGTGACCGGAAACCACCACCTGGCCGGGCGCGTTGTCGTTCGCCGCTTCGCAGATCTCGCCTTCCGAGGCTTCCTGCGAGAGGGTGCGGGCCTGCTCGGCGTCGAGGCCGAGGATCGCGGCCATCGCGCCCATGCCGAACGGCACGGCCTTCTGCATCGCGCGGCCACGGGTGCGCAGCAGGCGGGCGGTATCGCCGAGGCGGAGCGCGCCCGAGGCGCACAGCGCCGAATATTCGCCGAGCGAGTGGCCCGCGACGTAGGTCGCGATGTTCGGGAGGCGGACACCGTATTCCTTATCGAGCACGCGCATGATCGCGACGCTCACCGACATCAGGGCCGGCTGGGTATTTTCGGTCATCATCAGGTCCTGCTCGGGACCTTCGAACATCATCTGCGTGAGTTTCTGCTCAAGGGCGTCCTCGACCTCGGCGAACACTTCCCGCGCGACCGAAAACGTCGCGGCGAGCTCCTTGCCCATGCCGACGGCCTGCGAACCCTGCCCCGGGAAAACCACTGCGCGCATGCGCTATTCCTCCAGACGATTGAGAAACCAACTCTGTGATACCGCCGTCAAAAGAAGCATAACGCCCCCCCTTGTCAAGCGCCCCTTGCGCCGCGCCGAAAGATGTGTATAGTCCCCCACCTTGCAACTCCTTGCCGACCATGGGGTCGGCTATGCCTGGGGCACCTGCGCTGCAACAATGTTTCAGTGCAAAATCCTGGGACGAGAGAAGCCATAGGGAGTCTATACGACACATGTCTCTGTACGAAAGCGTGGTGATCGCGCGTCAGGACATCAGCTCGACCCAGGTCGACGCGCTGATGGACCGCCTCACCGAAATCCTCGTCGCCGGTGGCGGCGAAGTGAAGAAGCGGGAAAGCTGGGGCCTTCGCAACCTCTCCTACCGCATCAACAAGAATCGCAAGGGGCACTACGTGCTCTTCAACATCGACGCTCCGGCCGCCGCGGTGGCCGAGTACGAGCGCCAGATGCGCATCAACGAAGACGTGCTCCGTTATATGACCGTGCGCGTCGAAGCCCTCGAAGAGGGTCCGTCGGCGATGATGCAGCCGCGCAACGAGCGTGGCGACCGCGGCGATCGCGGTGATCGTGGCCCGCGCGGCGACCGTGGCGACCGTGGCGGCCGCCGCTTCGAACGCGACCGCGCTCCGGCCCCGCAAACCGCTGCTGAAGGAGAGTAACCGATGGCTGCTCCGCGTCGCCCGTTCTTCCGTCGCCGGAAGACCTGCCCGTTCTCCGGCGCCAACGCTCCGAAGATCGACTACAAGGACGTCAAGCTCCTGCAGCGCTTCGTTTCCGAGCGCGGCAAGATCGTTCCGTCCCGCATCACCGCCGTCTCGGCGAAGAAGCAGCGTGAACTCGCCCGCGCGATCAAGCGCGCGCGCTACCTCTCGCTCCTTCCCTACGTGATGAAGTAACGCACCCGTCATCGGGTTTCGTGCTAAAACACTCCGCGGACCGCGCCAGACGCGCGGTCCGCACTTCGCATTCCTAACGGACCCGCATCCGCGGGGGCCGGACGAACAGAAAGGATTAGGACGATGGAAGTCATTCTGTTGGAACGCATCGAACGCCTCGGCCAGATCGGTGACGTGGTGAAGGTGAAGCCGGGCTACGCCCGCAACTACCTGCTGCCGCAGAACAAGGCGATGCGCGCCACCAAGGCCAACCTCGAGATCTTCGAGAGCCAGCGCGCCCAGATCGAAGCGACCAACCTGCACCGCCGCGAAGAGGCCGAGGCCGTCGCCGCGAAGATGGAAGGCCTGCGCCTCGTGATCGTGCGTCAGGCCGCCGAAACCGGCCAGCTCTACGGCTCGGTCACCGCCCGCGACATCCGCGACGCGGCGAAGGAAGCCGGCTACACCGTCGAAAAGACCGCCGCGCACCTCCACCAGCCGATCAAGGCCCTCGGCACCTACGCCGTGCCGTTCGTGCTGCACCCGGAAGTGAAGGTCGAGATTTCCGTCATCGTCGCCCGCTCCCTCGAAGAGGCCGAGCGCGTGCAGAAGGCCGAAATCGAGATCGTCGAGGAAGACGTCGCCCCGGTCGAGGCCGAGGTCGAAGCTCCGGCCGAAGAGACCGCCGAGTAATTCCGGAAACCTTCCGGATTGCCGCGAACCGCCGCCCCCTCGGGCGGCGGTTTCGTTTTTGCGCACGGGACATTACATCGAGAGTTGGCGTCATCATCCAGGAGACCGCCGATGTCCCGCCGAGCCGCGCCCCTCGCCCTCGCCCTCGTTCTCGCCTGTGCCGCCGCGCCCGCGCTTGCCGCCGGCCCCGCCTTCGCCCCCAAGGACCGCGCCACCGTGGCCGCCTATTTCGACAAGCTGATCGCCGGCGGCGACTGCCCGCCCGATCTCGCGGCGAGCGCCAACGGCTGCTACCCCACCACCTCGGAGCGCAAGTGGACGCTCGGCGAAGCGCTGAATTCCGAAGTCACCTACTATCCGCTGCCGGGCGAACTGCTGCTCGACCTGCCGGAATCCCCCGACGGCATGGTCTACGTGCGCGTCGGCCGCGACATCCTGCTGGTCACCCTCGGCGACCACGTGGTCAAGGACGCGATCCCCGATTTCGGCGCGCAACGCGCCCCGGGAACCAAGCCAACCCCTTAAGAGTTATGGGTTCGCACGTAATTCGCGCTTCCCTAATGAAGCGCGCGGTTCATAATCGGATGCGGACGCTCCGCCCGCATTCACTCCCAAAGAGGACATCATGCGCCTGCGCACCTGGATCGCCTTCGGCCTCGCCGCCCTGATCGCTACCCCCGCCCTCGCCGCGCCGCCCGACAAGGCGATGAAGGGCGGCAAGGGCGGCCCGCCCGAAAAGGTCATGAAGGGCGGCGGCAAGTCGGGCGGCAAGGACGGCGGCGACGTCAAGATCGAGCTCAACTTCAACACCACCGACCGCCGCATCATCTCGGACTACTACGGCCCGATGATCGACCGCGGCAGCTGCCCGCCCGGCCTCGCCAAGAAGCACAACGGCTGCCGCCCGCCGGGCCAGGCGAAGCAGTGGAACAAGGGCCATCCGCTGCCGCCCGGCGTGACCTGGTATCCGCTCCCCGGCGAGCTGGTGATGCGCCTGCCGATTCCGCCCGCGGGCCATGAATACGTGCGCGTCGGCGCGGACATCCTGATGATCACCGCGGGTTCGATGATGGTGGTGGACGCGATCACCGACCTCGGCCGGATGTAATCCCCATTTTCCACAGGCCTGTGGAAAAGCTTGCCGCGCCATGGGCCGCACCGCGTGTTAAGGTGCGGCCCATGAGCCAGATACCCGAGACCAACGAACCCTTCCGCGTCGTCGGCGGCGCCGCCCACGTCGCGCCGCGCACGCCGCCCTACGATACCGATGCGGAGCAGGCGCTCCTCGGCGCGATCCTCAACAACAACAACGCGATCGACAAGGTCATCGACTTTCTCAAGCCGGTGCACTTCGCGGATTCGACGCACCGCCGGATCTTCGAGCTGTGCATCCAGTTGGGCGAGCGCGGCGACACCGCCGACCCGATCACCCTGAAGCGCCTGATGGACGGCTCCGAGGAGCTCGAACGCGTCGGCGGCGCGGGCTACCTCGCGCGGCTCGCCGCCTCGGTGGTCGGCATCATCAACGCCGAGCAGTACGGCCGCCTGATCCACGACCTCTACCTCCGCCGCCAGCTGATCGCGCTCGGCGAGGACGTGGTCAACGACGCCTTCGACGAAAACCTCGAAGAGACCGCCGACGACCAGATCCGCAAGGCCGAGGAAGGGCTCTACAACCTCGCCAACGCCGGCGAGGCCTCGCGCGGCTTCACCTCCTTCGCCAGCGCGCTCGCGGAATCGCTGAGCTCGGTCGACGCGGCGTGCAAGTCCGAGGGCCTCTCGGGCGTCACCACCGGCCTCGTGGATCTCGACAAGACCCTCGGCGGTATGCACAACTCCGACCTCGTGATCCTCGCGGGGCGCCCCGGCATGGGCAAGACCGCGCTCGCCACCGCGATCGCCTACAACGCCGCCTACTCGCGCTTCCAGGACCCCAACGGCCCCGGCGCGGTGACCGCGTTCTTCTCCCTCGAAATGTCGGCCGAGCAGCTCGCCACCCGTATCCTCTCGAACGAGGCGCAGATCCCCGGCCACTCGATGCGCACCGGCAAGATCAACCAGGACGACTTCAACAAGCTCACCGCCGCGGTCGGGCTGATGGAGAAGGTGCCGCTCTACATCGACGACACCCCCGGCCTCTCGGTCGGCGCGATCCGCACCCGCGCGCGCCGCCTCAAGCGCCAGGCCAACCTCGGCATGGTGGTGATCGACTACCTGCAACTGCTGTCGCCGAGCTCGTCGAGCCGCCGCGAGAGCAACCGCGTGCAGGAACTCTCGGAGATGACCCGCGGCCTCAAGATCCTCGCCAAGGAACTCCAGGTGCCGGTGCTGGTGCTGTCGCAGCTCTCGCGCGCGGTGGAAAGCCGCGACGACAAGCGCCCGCAGCTCTCCGACCTGCGCGAATCCGGCTCGATCGAGCAGGACGCCGACATGGTGATGTTCGTCTTCCGCGAGCACTACTACCGCAAGTCCAAGGCGCCGCTGAAGAAGGACGGCGAGACCGACGCCGACTTCCAGCACCGCTACGAGGAGTGGGAGGACGCGCTCAAGGACATCGAGTTCAAGGCCGAGTGCATCATCGCCAAGCAGCGTCACGGCCCGACCGGCACGGTTGTGCTCCACTTCAATGGAGAGTACACCACCTTCGGCAATTGGACCGAAGAAGACCACCTTCCCTACGGAGGATAACTCCCGTGTCGCTTGCTCCCTCCCCGGCGGCGCTCGCGCGGGCCGGCGCGATGGTCACCGTCGACCTTCGCGCGCTCGCCGACAACTGGCGCTACATCGACACCCTCACCGAAGGGGCGGAAACCGCCGCCGT
>QKGW01000344.1 GCA_003250275.1 Alphaproteobacteria bacterium | reverse complement strand
GGCGCTCACCGCGCGCCCGACCGCGTCGGCGGCGCTCTGCGCGGCGCCGGCGACGAGGTGCGCCTCGTCCTCGGTCTTGACCGAGGCCTCGCGCATCGAACGGGCGCGCTCCTGCACCATCTCCGCCTCGCCGGTGGCGCGCGACACCTCGTCGCGGATGCCCGAGCCGATGCCGTCGATCGTCGCCATCAGCGCACCGGTGGTGCGGCCCATGCTCGCGATGCCCTGGTTGATGCGGTCGGAATAGGAGCGGAACTCGCCATTCATACCGGTGAGGAGAATGCGGCGGAAGTAGCGCCCACGGTTGGCGTAGTCCATCACCGCGCCCGCCTCCTTGGCGAACGCCTCGACGGTGTCGAGCAGGCCGTTGATGTCGTGGAGCATCCGCCCGAGCAGGCCGTGGCCGCGGATACCGTGGACGCGGCTATTGAGGTCGCCCGCCGCCGCAGCCTCGACCGCCGCGACCGCCTTCATCACGCTGCCGATGGCGCGGCGCAGGTAGAGGTTGCTGACGACGAAGCAGACGATCGCCGCCGCCAGCACCGCAACATCGAACCAATCCGCGTCGATCACGCAATAGACGCCGAGGCCGAACAGGATCGCGACGCCGATCCAGTTGCCCACCGCCGCCTTGGTGATCGACGACGACTGCTTCGCATCAAAGAGAGAAAACAAACTCATCGTACGCGACTCCTTTGGTACGCAAGACCGCATCCAGCGCCCGCCGCCCGGCGGCCATTCCCGACTTGGGGTCGGGCGCGGCGGCCTCGGCGGCGTTGAGATCGCGGTAGAGGGCGGCGGCGCGGTTCACCGCCTCGCGCTTCGGCACCCGGCGCGAGGAATGGTAGCCGACGATCCGGCGCCCGGCATCAAAGCTCGGGGTGACGTGGGCGAACACCCAATAGTGGTCGCCCGACTTCGCCTGGTTGATCATGTAGGCGAACATCTCCTCGCCCGCGGCAATCGTCTCCCACAGCATCTGGAAGACGCAGCGCGGCATGTCGGGATGACGGACGATGTTCTGGCTCTGCCCCACGAGCTCGTGCTCAGCGTACTGCGAAACCTCGCAGAACGTGCGGTTCGCGTAGGTGATGATCCCCTTGGGGTCGGTCTTGCTGACGATCAGGGCGGTGTCGGGCCAGCTCCGCTCCACCCCCGTCGGCGGGACTTTCGGTCGCGCCATGCTCGCTCCCTAACGGCGTTTCTTATTCGGCCTCAGACATGGACATGACGATTCCGTCATTCAACCACGGCTTGTCAGTCTCGCATGGCGCAGGCGAACGGTCCAGGCACTACAACGTAAAGACGAACTCGTCGTAAGCGATGTTTTGCTGCGCGAGCACGGCGTGGAGCGCGGCGACGCCCGCGGCGAGCCCTTCCTTGGGGCTCGTATACGATGCCTCGACCGCCTTGATCTCCTTGTAGAGGGCGGCGGCCTTGGCGATCGCCTCGCGCTTCGGCACCCGGCGCGACGAGTGGTAGCCGACGATCCGGCGTTCGGCATCGAAGGTCGGGGTGACGTGCGCGAACACCCAGTAGTGGTCGCCGTTCTTCGCTTGGTTGACGACGTAGGCGAAGATCTCCTCGCCGCCCTGGATGGTGTCCCACAGCAGCTTGAACACCGCGCGCGGCATGTCGGGATGGCGGATGACGTTGTGGTTCTGGCCTTCGAGCTCGGCCACGGTGTACCCGGCAACCTGGCAGAACACCTCGTTGGCGTAGGTGATGATGCCTTTGGTATCGGTCTTGGAAACGATCAGCTGGTGCTCCGGCCAGGTGCGTTCGCGGCCGGTCGGGGGGAGGGTCGGGCGAGCCAAAACGCGGCGTCCTCTTCGTAATCGACGACACCCTCATATTCATGCTCGGAGACGAAATTCCAAGCGAAAGTTGTGGGCGGCGGCGCAACGCCGCCCACCTCGCGGATATCGGTGAAGGAAAACCGGCGTCAGTGATCGAGGATCTGGCTGAGGAACAGCTTGGTGCGGTCGCTCTTCGGGTTGTTGAAGAACTCCTCGGGCGCGGCCTCCTCGACGATCTGTCCCGCGTCCATGAAGATCACCCGGTCGGCGACCTTGCGCGCGAAGCCCATCTCGTGGGTGACGCAGAGCATCGTCATCCCCTCTTCCGCGAGTTCGACCATCACGTCGAGCACTTCCTTGATCATCTCGGGGTCGAGCGCCGAGGTCGGCTCGTCGAACAGCATCACCCGCGGGTTCATGCAGAGCGACCGCGCGATCGCGACGCGCTGCTGCTGGCCGCCCGAGAGCTGGCCCGGATACTTGAGCGCCTGCTCGGGGATCTTCACCCGCTGGAGGTAGTTCATCGCGGTTTCCTCGGCCTGGGCGCGCGGGATCTTGCGCACCCAGATCGGCGCGAGGCAGCAGTTCTCGAGCACCGTGAGGTGGGGGAAGAGGTTGAAGTGCTGGAACACCATGCCGACCTCGCGGCGGACGTGCTCGATGTTCTTCAAGTCCGCGTTCAGGGTCACGCCGTCGACGACGATGTCGCCGGCCTGGTGTTCCTCGAGGCGGTTGATGCAGCGGATCATCGTCGACTTGCCGGAGCCCGAAGGCCCGCAGATGACGATGCGCTCGCCGCGCCGCACGCGCAGATTGATGTCCTTGAGGACGTGGAACGATCCGTACCACTTGTTCATCGCGGCGATCTCGATCACCACGTCCGCGGGCAGGGTCTTCGGGGCTTGTTGAGTCTCACTCATGAACGGAACTCCGCGGAATCAATTGCGCTTGTGGCCGGTGTGCAGCTTGCGCTCGAGCGCCTGGCTGTAACGGCTCATGCCGAAGCAGAACACCCAGAACACCATCGCGGCGAAGATGTAGCCTTCGGGGGCGATATCGGGCCACTCGGGGTCGACGATCGTCGCGTGGATGGTGGCGAGCACGTCGAACAGGCCGATGATCAGCACCAGGGTGGTGTCCTTGAACAGGGCGATGAAGGTGTTGACGATGCCGGGGATGACGAGCTTGAGCGCCTGCGGCAGCACCACCAGCGCCATCGTGCGCCAGTAGCCGAGGCCGAGCGCCGCCGCCGCCTCGAACTGGCCGCGCGGGATCGCCTGGAGGCCGCCGCGCACGACTTCCGCCATGTACGCGCTCTCGAACATCACGATGCCGATCATCGCGCGCAGCACCTTGGAGAACTGCATCCCCTCGGGCAGGAACAGCGGCAGCATCACCGACGCCATGAACAGCACCGAGATCAGCGGCACGCCGCGCCACACCTCGATGAAGACGACGCAGATGATCCGCACCGCGGGCATCTGCGAGCGCCGCCCGAGGGCGAGCACGATGCCGAGCGGCAGCGCCGCGACGATGCCGACGACCGACAGCACCAGGGTCAGGGTCAGGCCGCTCCACTGATCGGTCGCGACGATCGGCAGGCCGAACACCCCGCCGTGCATGAACAGGATGGTGAGGACCGGCAGCCCAACGATCGCCGCGGGCACCACCCAGCGCTTGCCCGGCAGGTTGGGGATCGCGAGATAGCCGATCGCGAGCACCGCCGCGCCGAGCACGAGGTTGACCCGCCAGAGCTGGCCGTCGGGGTAGAAGCCGTAGACGAAGAAGCGCAGGCGCTCGTCGACGAACAGCCAGCACGCGCCGCCGGTGCGGCAGAGGTTGGGATCGGTGCCGATGAAGTGCGCCTCGATCACCGCCCAATCGATCAGCGGGATCAGGGTCGAGGCGAGGAGCCAGATCGCGCCGAGGGTGAGGAGGCTGTTGACCGGGCCGTCGAACAGGCGGGAGCGCACCCAGTAGGTGATCCCGACCGAGCCCGAGGGCGGCGGCAGCGACGGCTTGGGGACGAAGGTATCGGTGGTCTCGGACATGGCTCACCGCTCCTTCAGCGCAACGCGCCGGTTGTACGTGTTCATCAGGAAGGAGATCGTCAGGCTGATGGTGAGGTACACCGCCATCGTCATCGCCACCACCTCGACCGCCTGGCCGGTCTGGTTCAGGGTCGTGCCCATGAACACCGCGACGAGGTCGGGGTAGCCGATCGCGGTGGCGAGCGACGAGTTCTTGGTGAGGTTGAGGTATTGGCTGGTGAGCGGCGGAATGATCACGCGCAGCGCCTGCGGCAGGATCACCAGCCGGGTGATCTGGTTGCGGCGCAGGCCGAGCGCGGCGGCGGCCTCGGTCTGGCCGTGGCTGACCGCCTGGATGCCGGAGCGCACGATCTCGGCGATGAAGGTGCCGGTGTAGATGGTGAGCGCGAACCACAGCGCGACCAGCTCGGGCAGCAGCACGCCGCCACCCTGGAAATTGAAGCCGCGCAGCGCCGGAATGCTCCACGACATCGGCGAGCCGAGCAGCAGGAACACCACCAGCGGCAGGCCGACGACGAGGCCGAGCGCGACGCGCCACACCGGGAACTCCTGGCCGGTCGCCTCGCGGCGCTTGCGCGCCCAGCGCGCGACCGCGATCGAAACCGCGAGACCGGCGAGCGCGAGGCCGATCACCCAGCCGAGGCCGGGTTCGGCCACCGGCGCGGGAACGTAAAGACCGCGCTTCGAGAGAAACACCATGTCGTGGAAGAAGCGGAAGCTCTGGCGCGGCGCGGGCAGCGCCTGCAGCACCGCGAAATACCAGAAGAACACCTGCAACAGCAGCGGCACGTTGCGGAAGATCTCGACGTAGACCTCCGCCAGCCGCGCGATCAACCAGTTGTGCGAGAGACGCGCAATGCCGGCGACGAACCCGACCAGCGTCGCGGTGATGATGCCGAGCCCCGACACCAGCACGGTATTGAGCAGGCCGACGAAGAAGGTGCGGCCGTAGCTGTTGGTCTCTTCATACGGGATCAGCGAGAACAGGATGCCGAAACCGGCGGTCTGATCGAGGAAGCCGAAGCCGGTGCGGATGCCGCGCGTCTCCATGTTGTGGAGCGTGTTGGAGAACAGCGATGCCACCAGCCACAATACGAAGCCGACGACCAGCACCTGGAACACCCAGGAGCGGATTCTGGGGTCGTTCCACGGCTTGATGCGGGTGCGCGGAGAGTTCATGGAGCGTCCTTGGTCGATCACGGAAATCCCGGCGGCTGACGCCGCCGGGTGAGCGATTGCTTGAACCTTCCGCGATCAGCGGACCGGCGCGCCGTACATCAGGCCGCCCTTGGTCCAGAGCGCGTTCAGGCCGCGCGCGATCTTGAGCGGGCTGTCCATGCCCACGGTCTTCTCGAAGGACTCGCCGTAGTTGCCGACCGCCTTGACGATCTTGACGGCGAAGTCGTTGGTCACGCCCATCTTCGAGCCGAAGTCGCCGTCGGCGCCGAGCAGGCGGCGGACGTCGGGGTTGGTGCTCTTGAGCATCTCGTCGACGTTCTTCTTGGTGACGCCGGCCTCTTCGAGGTTGAGCATCGCGATCAGGGTCCAGCGGGCGATGTTGAACCACTGGTCGTCACCCTGGCGAACCACCGGGCCGAGCGGCTCCTTCGAGATCACTTCCGGCAGCACTTCCGCCTTGGAGGGATCGGGCAGCTTGGAGCGCAGGCCGTAGAGCTGCGACTGATCGGAGGTCAGCACGTCGCAACGGTCGGAGTTGAAGCCGGTGAGGGTCTGGTCGGAGGTGTCGAACACCACCGACTGGTACTTCATGTTGTTGGCGCGGAAGTAGTCGGCGAGGTTGAGCTCGGTGGTGGTGCCGGCCTGCACGCAGACCGAAGCGCCGTTCAGGTCCTTGGCGGACTTCACGCCGAGGGACTTCTTCACCATGAAGCCTTGGCCGTCGTAGTAGTTCACGCCGACGAAGGAGAGGCCGAGGCCGGTATCGCGGCTCATCGTCCAGGTGGTGTTGCGGGCGAGAACGTCGATCTCGCCGGTCTGGAGAGCGGTCAGACGCTCCTTGGCGTTGAGCGGCACGTACTTGACCTTGCTCGCGTCGCCGAGAACCACCGCGGCGAGCGCCTTGCAGTAGTCGACGTCGATGCCGGACCATTGGCCCTTTTCATCGGGCGCGGAGAAGCCCGGCAGGCTGTTGTTGACGCCGCAAATCAGTTGCCCGCGGCTCTTCACGGTGTCCAGCGTCGCGGCCGAAGCCGGCGCGGCCATCGCCACGGCGACGAGGGCACCGAACCCAACGGCCAGGTAACTCGCTTTCATCGTCTGCTCTCCCTATTGCGAGGTTTCCGACGCGCCTCCCTCCGGGGCTCCGCCGGCACTATCCCGTCTTAGAGCAAAGCTCGGGCCAAGTTGCCGAAAGCGAGGCACACCGTGACCAAAACCTGAAACAGATTCATGAAACTGGGGATTGTTTGCCCGAATTCCAGGCAGCCGATGCCTAAGAATCCGCCCACGGATCGGGCAGTGACGGCGCCCACACCTCGACATGCCCATTCAGAAAGCAGATGTCGGATTGCCAATCGCTTGCGCCGACCCGGTGCAGCACGAAACCGGGCGGCGCGACCACCTCCACCGTCGGGCTGCCGTCGGGCAGCCTGCCGGTGAACGCGACGCGGTTCATCACCGAGGGTCCGGCGAACACCGGCGTGCCGAACCAGGTGCCGCGCATCGGCTGGTGCAGATGCCCGCAAAGCACCGCACGGACGTTGCGGTGGCGTGCGAACAACGCGCCGAGTTCGTCGCGGCCGACGGCGATGCGCATCTCGTCGAGCCAGGAGATGCCGGTGTCGAACGGCGGATGGTGGAGGAAGATCGCGGTCGGGCGGTCGGGCGCCTCGGCGAGACGGGCGGCGAGCCAGGCGATCTGCGCGGGCGGCAAGGCGGCGCTGAACGGGTCGTCGACGACGCTGTCGAGCGCGATCAGCCGCACCGGAAACTCCTCGACGACGTAGCACATCCAGTCGTCGTCGGCGTCGTCGGCGCGGCGGCCGAAGGCGGTGCGCAACTGGCCGCGGCGGTCGTGGTTGCCGGGGCAGACGAACACCGGCGGGCGGAGCGGCGCAAGCAGCGCGCGTGCGCGTTCCGCCGCGCCCGGCTCGCCCGCGTGGGTGAGATCGCCGGTGACGAGAACCACGTCGGGCTGCGGATCGAGCGCGGCGACCGCCGCGACCACCGCGCGCGTCGCGGCGTCGGTGTCGACGAGATCGTGCACCGGACGGCCGTCGCCGGAGACGTGCAGGTCGGCAATATGCGCAATCAGCATCCGCGCCCTCGCGACAGGTTTCGGGGTTTACTCTACGGGCGTCGGCGACCATATGAAAGAGCCGTCAGGCCCGCCCGGCCAACCCCAGGACGTTCCCGCCGATGATTTCCGTTTCCCGACTGAGCCACCGCTACCCCGGGGCGCGCGCCGCGCATCCGGCTCTGGACGGTATCGACCTCGACGTGCCCGACGGCGCCTTCTGCGCCGTGATCGGCCCCAACGGCAGCGGCAAGTCGACCCTCTTCCGCATCCTCGCGGGCATCCTCAAGCCGAGCGCGGGGCTCGCCACCGTCGCGGGCGCGCCCTGCGGCAGCGCCGCCGCGCGCCGGGCGCTCGGCGTGGTGTTCCAGGCCCCGGCGCTCGACCCGGTGCTCACCGTGCGCGAGAACCTCTGCCTGTTCGGCCGCCTGCACGGCATCACCGGGCGCGCGCTCACCGCGCGCATCGACGCGGTGATGGCGTGGACCCGCATCGGCGACCGCCTCGGCGCGCCCGCCGGCACCCTCTCGGGTGGCCAGCAGCGCCAGGCGGAACTCGCCAAGTGCCTGATCCCCGCGCCGCCCGCCCTCCTCCTCGACGAACCCACCACCGGCCTCGACCCGGCGGGCCGCGCCGCCTTCGCCGAAACCCTCGCGACGCTGCGGCGCGAAGCGGGCGTCACCCTCCTGATGACCACCCACGTGTTCGAGGAGGCCGACACCGCCGACCGCGTCGTCGTCCTTCAGGCCGGCAAGATCATCGCCGCCGACACGCCGCGCGCCCTCGCCGCCCGCCTCGGTAACGAAATGATCGTGATCGCCTGCGCCGAACCCGGACGCTTCGCCGCGCGGCTGCGCGCGGGCGGCCTCGCGGTGCGTACCACCGCCGCCGACGTACGCATCCCCGATCTCGACCGCGGCACCGCGGTCGGCCTCGTCGCCGACATCCTCGACCGCCACGGCAGCGACGTCGCGAGCATCGCGATCAAGCAGCCGACCCTCACCGACGCCTTCCTCGCCCTCACCGGAGAGGCCCCGTGACAGTTCTCGTTCCCATCGCCGCCCTCGCCGCCCGCGAACTCCTCCGCTTCGCCCGCCAGAAATCCCGCGTCATCGGCGGCATCGCCCAGCCGCTCCTGATCTGGGGCTTCCTCGGCGCCGGGTTTTCCGCCTCGTTCCGCCCGCAGGGGCATCAGGTCGGCTACGCCACCTACGTGTTCCCCGGCATCCTGATGCTGATGCTGCTGTTTTCGAGCGTGTTCTCGGCGATCACCCTGATCGAGGACCGCGACCGCGGCTTCCTCCAGGGCGTGCTCGCCGCGCCGCTGCCGCGCTCCGCGATCGTGCTCGGCAAGGTCGGCGGTGGCGCGATCCTCGCGCTGTTGCAATCGGCGATCCTGCTCGCGGTCGCGCCGCTCGTCGGCGCGCCGTTCGCGCCCCAAGGCCTGCTCCTCGCGCTGCCGGTGCTCGCGCTCGGCGCGCTCGGCTTCGCCGCCACCGGCTTCGCGGTCGCGTGGTCGATGCGCTCCACCTCGGGCTTCCACGCGATCATGATGGTGGTGCTGATGCCCGCCTGGATGCTCTCGGGTGCGCTCTTCCCCGCCGAGGGCGTGCCGACCTGGCTCGCCTGGACGATGGCGGTCAACCCCCTCACCCACGCGCAAACCCTGCTCCGCGCCGCCCTCACCCAGGGCCCGCTGCCGCCCGCGTGGCAGATCGCGGTGTTCCTCGGCTGGATCGTCCTCGCCCTCGCCGCCTCCCTCGCCCGCGTCTCCCGCATCGACCGCGGCTCGCAGCCGTAAGGC
>QKGW01000485.1 GCA_003250275.1 Alphaproteobacteria bacterium | reverse complement strand
GCACGCCTCGACCACCCGCGCGAGGCGTTCCGCGTGGTGCGCCTCGATCTCGCCGATGCGCGCGGCGAGGCCGCGGAACGGCCGCCCGTGCGAGGGCAGCACCAGGGTCTCCGGCGGCAGCGCGCGGAACGGCCCGAAGCTCGCGAGATATTCGCCGAGCGGATCGCTCTCGGGCTCGGCGGGGTAGATGCTGACGTTGGGGGTGATCGCCGGGAGAATGTGGTCGCCCGCGATCAAGAGGCCGTCGGCGGCGAGGCAGGCCATCCCCGGCGAGTGGCCGGAGGCGACCATCACCCGCCACGACCGCCCGCCGATCGCGAGGGTGTCGCCATCCTTGAGGCGGTGCAGCACCGGCGGCACCGGGATCACTTTCGACGCGTAGGCGTTGCCGACCGCGTCGAGGCGGTCGAGCCACTCGGCCTCGTAGCCGAGCGCGGTGTAGAACGCGCGCTGCACGGCGAAAAGCTCGGGAGTCTGGTCGATGCCGAGGGAGCGCGCCGTCGCCCATTCGATGCGGGTCATCCACAGCGGCGCGGCAAAGCGCTCGCACAGCCACGCGGCGAGGCCGATGTGGTCGGAGTGGTAATGGGTGCCGATCACCCGCGCGATCGTGCGGCCGGGGAAGTGCTCCGCCAGCACCGTCTCCCAAATCTCGCGGCTTTCGGGCATATTCATGCCGGTGTCGACCACGGTGAGGGCGTCGCCGTCCTCGAGCAGCCAGAGGTTCACGTGGTTGAGCCGGTAGGGTAGCCGCATCCTGAGCCAGTGGACGCCGGGGGCGATTTCGCGAAGTTCACCGGTGCGCAGCACCGGAACGGGATATTCCAGGGCGGAGGACGGGGGCATGTCGGGACTTTCGGCGGCGGGGATGTCGGCGGGCAGTTTGCGCGCCCACGCCGGCTTTGACAACGCCCTAGGCGTCGACCTCGGCGGCACCAAGACCGAGGCGATCGTGCTCGCCGCCGACGGCACGGTGCGCGACCGCTGGCGCGTGCCGTCGCCGGTCGGCGACTACGCCGCGACGGTGCGGCTGATCCGCGATCTCGCCGAGGGCGCGGCGCGGGTGTTCGGCGGCATCGGCAGCGTCGGCGTCGGCATCCCCGGCGCGATCGCGCCCGCCACCGGGCTGGTGCAGAACGCCAACTCCACCTGGCTGATCGGCCATCCCTTCGCCGCCGACCTCGCCGAGGCGCTCGGCCGCCCGGTAGCGCTCGCCAACGACGCCGACTGCTTCGCCCTCTCCGAGGCCTCCGACGGCGCGGGCGAAGGTGCGGCGAGCGTGTGGGGGATTATTCTCGGCACCGGCGTCGGCAGCGGCATCGTGGTGCGCGGACGCCTGCTCGGCGGCCCCAACGCGATCGCCGGAGAATGGGGCCACAACCCCCTGCCCTGGCCCGCCGACGACGAACGCCCCGGTCCGCCGTGCTACTGCGGCAAGCACGGCTGCATCGAGACCTTCCTCTCCGGCCCCGGCCTCGCCGCCGACCACCGCCGCGCCACCGGCCAGACCCTCGACGCCGCGGAAATCGCCGAACGCGCGGCGGCGGGCGACGCGGCGGCGCGGGCGAGCCTCGACCGCCACGCCGAGCGCCTCGCGCGCGCCACCGCGAGCGTGATCAACATCCTCGACCCGGAAACGATCGTCCTCGGCGGCGGCCTCTCCAACCTCCCGCATCTCTACGACGCGTTGCCCAAACTTTGGCCGCGCTGGGTCTTCGCGCCCGCCGTCGCCACCCGCCTCGCGCCGCCGAAACACGGCGATTCCAGTGGCGTACGCGGCGCGGCGTGGCTCGGCAGGATCGGCACGCTCCACCCGGAATAATTTGCCCGCCCGGCAACTTTTGCCGACTTCCGGTTGCGCCAACGCCTTGAATCTTAATGAAACGTAAAGGCACGGCGCGTGCATCGGAGACTCACCGGCGCGGCCTCTCCGGCACGTCGGCAGGGCAGACCCCCAACGCGAAGCGAAACCGATGCGGATCACCAGCGGACTCGAACCGATGCGCCCCCTGTACCCGCCCCTCTCCCTTTCGCCGCCGCCCGTCACGCCGCAGGCGGACGCGCCGTTCCTCGCGGAAGCCGAGGCGCTTGCGCTCCCCGCGCCGGGGGAGGAATACCCGGTGCGCACGATCAGCCCGCGCGGCCTCGCCGACCTCGCGTTCGAGCTTTACCTCGCCGAGACGATCTCGATCGACGACTACCTGCTGCTGGGATTCCCGGCGGAGATGAACCCGGCGTTCGACCGCACCATCGGCGCGCTCACCGGGCGGCGCGCCGAGCCCGACCGCGAGCGCGACATGATCCGCGAGTGGGAGGGCCGCCTCGCCGACCTCAA
>QKGW01000243.1 GCA_003250275.1 Alphaproteobacteria bacterium | reverse complement strand
ATACCGCCAGCGTCGCCGAGCTTCCGGTCAACTGGCGCGCCGAGGATTCCGTATGATGCCACGCTTCGTCAGGCTTCACTCTCCCGGGGAGACGATCCCCTTTCGCATCGACGGCGCGCCCGCCGAGGCCCAGGCCGGAGACACCCTTCTGACCGCGCTTCTCGCCGCGGGCCAGCCCCTCCGCCGCGCCGATTTCGCCCCCGAACCGCATACCGGCTTCTGCCTGATGGGCGCCTGCCAGGAATGCACCGTGCAGCTCGCCGACGGACGCCGGGTGCGCGCGTGCGGCACGCCGGTGGAAGCGGGGATGAACGTGTTGACCCAGCAGTCGCCGGCGATCGTCGGCGGCGCTCCGGTGCCGGAAGGAGAATCCGCATGAGCGCGCCCGCGATCGTCATCGTCGGAGCCGGACCGGCGGGCGTCCGCGCCGCCGAAGTCCTGGCCGGGGCGGGCCTGCGCCCGATCCTCCTCGACGAGGGGGACCGCTGCGGCGGACAGATCTACCGCCAGCCGCCGGACCCGCGCAAGCGCCCCTACGCCAAGCTCTACGGCACCGAGGCGGAGCGCGCCCGCGCCCTGCACGAGACCTTTTCCCGGATCGCTCCGGAGATCGACTACCGCCCGCGCACCCTCGTGTGGGACGTCGCCGGCGGCCAGGTGATGGTCCACGCCGGGGGCGGCGTCGGCCGCATCCCCTATTCCCACCTGCTCCTCGCCACCGGCGCGACCGACCGCACCCTGCCGCTGCCGGGCTGGACGCTGCCGGGCGTCTACACCCTCGGCGGCGCGCAGATCGCGCTCAAGGCGCAGGACTGCCTGATCGGCAAACGCGTCGCGTTCGTCGGCACCGGGCCGCTGCTCTATCTCGTTGCGGTGCAGTACGCCCGTGCCGGGGCGGAGGTCGCCGCGGTGATCGACAGCGGCACCCGCGCCGCCCAGGTCGCCAACGCGCTCGGGCTGCTCGCCCAGCCAAAGGTGGCGCTGCGCGGCCTCGGGTTCGTCGCCGAACTCAAGCGTCGCGGCGTGCCGGTGCTCAAGGGCGCGATCCCCGAGGCGATCGAGCAGACCGCCGACGGGCTCGCGGTGAAACTCGGTGCGCGCCGCTTCGCCTGCGACGCGGTCGGCCTCGGCTACGGCCTACGCGCCGAAACCCAGCTCGCCGACCTCGCGGGCGTGCCGCGCCGCTTCGACGCCGCGCAGCAGACCTGGGTGCCGGAAAGCGGCGCCGACGGACGCACCCCGGCCGCGGGTGTCTACGTCGCGGGCGACGGCGCCGGCATTCTCGGCGCGGACGCCGCCGAACTGCGCGGCGCGCGCGCCGCGTTCGCGCTGCTCGAAGACCTCGGGAAGCCGGTCGACGCCGCAAAGACCAAGACGCTCGAAGCCGGGATTGCCCGGTGGGCGCGCTTCCGCGCCGCGATCGACGGCATGTTCCCGGTCCCGGCGGCGGCCCTCGCGGCGTTGCCCGACGACGCCGTGGTGTGCCGCTGCGAGCGCATCACCGTCGCCGACATCCGCCGCGTCGCCGCCCTCGCCAAGCCCGAGGACGTCAACCGCCTCAAAGCGTTCGGGCGCGCGGGCATGGGCCGTTGCCAGGGCCGCTTCTGCGGCGAGAACGCGCAGGCGATCCTCGCCGCGATCACCGGCGCCGCTCCGTCGGCACTCGGCGCGCACCGCGCCCAGGCGCCGATCAAACCGATCCCGCTCGACGACATGACCCGCGTCGCGCCCAACACCGACCCGATCGTCGAGGAGGCCGCGCAATGATCGACGCGGACAAGAAGCCCCTTCCGCAACACGTCGACGCCGTGGTGATCGGCGGCGGCACCGCCGGATGCGCGGCAGCGATGCATCTCGCCAACGCGGGCAAGCGCGTGGTGCTGTTCGAACAGCGCCTTGCCGGTGCGCAGGCGAGCGGCCAGAACTACGGCGGCGTCCGTCAGCAGGGGCGCTGCCCCGAGGAACTGCCGATTTCCTTCCGCGCGCGGCGGATCTGGGATCGCCTGCCCGAGATCGTCGGCCACGACTGCGGCTTCCGCCCGAGCGGCCACATCAAGCTCGCGCGCACCGCCGAGGAATTCGCCGGACTCGAAGCCTGGGCGGAGATGGCGCGCGGCTTCGGCCTCAACGTCGCGATCCTCTCCGGCAACGTTCTCCGCGCCGAACACAACTACCTCGGCTCGTGGGTCTACGGCGGCTCCTATTGCGCCACCGACGGCCACGCCAATCCGCGTCTGGTCGGGCCGCTGTTCGCCCGCGCCGCCGAGCGCGCCGGGGTCGACCTGCGCGAATGCTGCCCGGTGGCGAAGCTCGAACGCGACGGCGCGGGCTTCCGCGTCAGCCTCGCCGACGGCCGTTCGACCCGCGCCGACGTCGCAATCAACACCGCCGGCGCGTGGGGCGCGGACATCGCCGCCCAACTCGGCGAGACCTACGACGAGCACGTGCTCTCGCCCAACATGATCGTCACCGAGCCCGCCGCACCGATCTTCGCCGCGAGCTTCGGCGTCTGCGGCGGCGACATCTACTTCCGCCAAACGCCGCGCGGCAACGTGCTGTTCGGCGGCGGGCGCGGGATTTCCGACAAGAGCCGCCTGTGGGCGCGCCCGCTCGCGACCGTGAGTGTGCAAGCCGCGGCGAAAATGATCGGCTTCATTCCCGCGGTCGCCCACCTCGCGGTGATCCGCTCGTGGAGCGGCATCGACGGCTCGATGCCCGACGACCGCCCGGTCCTCGGCCCGAGCCCGAGCGTGCCCGGACTGTTTCACGCATTTGGTTTCTCCGGGCACGGCTTCCAGCTCGGCCCGGCGGTCGGCGAGGTGCTCGCCGATCTGGTGCTCGCCGGGCACACCGAAACCGACATTTCCGGCCTGAGCCCGCTCAGGTTTACGCCGTCAACGATCGGCGCCGCTTGAAGGCGCCGGCGCGTACAGGGTTGGGGTTCACGCAACATCGTTCAGGGAGAGGCTTCATGAAATTGCGTATCGAGGGGCTGAGTATCGTGAAATTCGGCGGCGCCGCGCTTCTCGCGCTCGCGCTCGCGCATCCGGCGTCGGCGGCGGAGAAAGTCATCCGCGTCGGCATGGCGACCGGCGACATCGGCAAGATGGACCCGCACGTCGCCGCGGGTACGCCGGAAAAGACCCTGTTCACCTGGGTGTTCAACGGCCTGGTGCGGATCCGCCCGGGCGAGGCCAATCCCCAGTTCATCGAACCCGACCTCGCGACCAGTTGGGAACACTCCGCCGACAACCTCACCTGGACCTTCCACCTCCGCAAGGGCGTGCAGTGCCACGGCGGCTACGGCGAGTTCACCGCCGACGACGCCGCCTATTCGCTGATGCGCGCGGCGGACCCGAAGCGGTCGAGCTTCTCGTCGGACTTCAAGGCGATTTCGGGCGTCGAAGCGCTCGACAAGTACACCCTCAAGATCACCTACAAGGAACACGTCCCGAGCGTGCTCGGCTACCTCGTGAACATCCAGGGCGGCAACATGGTCTGCAAGAAGGCCGCCGAGGAGATGGGCGCGGACTTCGCCAAGCACCCGATCGGCACCGGGCCGTTCATGTTCCAGGAATACAAGCCGCAGCAGGAAGTGGTGCTCGTCGCCAACCCCGATTATTTCCGCGGCAAGCCGAAGATCGACCGCATCGAGTACAAGTTCATCCAGGCGATCGCCTCGCGCGACCTCGCCTTCGAGAAGGGCGAACTCGACATCAGCTACGGCCGTTCGGACCAGGCTTGGTACGACCGGATGAGCAAGCTCAAGGACGCGAGCGTCGTCACCACCGAGCCGACCGAGCTCTACACCCTGCACCTCAACCAGTCGCACAAGCCGCTCGACGACCTGCGCGTGCGCCAGGCGATCGCGATGTCGATCCCGCGCGACGCGATCGTCAAATACCGCGGCGAGCGCATCGCCCGCGCCGCCAAATCGGTGGTGCCGCAGGGCTACCTCGGCTACGCCGACACCCCGATGCTGCCGTATGACCCGAAGAAGGCGAAGGCGCTGCTCAAGGAAGCGGGCTATCCCGACGGCATCAAGCTCCACGTCGTGCAGACCTCGCTCGGCGTGATGCGCGACACCATGGAAGTGCTGCAGGGCCAGATGCGCAAGGCAGGCATCGACCTCGACCTCCAGATCGTCGAGCACGCGACCTTCCACGCCGACATCCGCAAGGACAAGAGCGACGCCGTCCTCTACGCCGCGTCGCGCTTCCCGATCGCCGACATCTACCTGAGCCAGTTCTACGACTCCGCCTCGACCGTCGGCTCGCCGACGGCGGTGACCAACTTCTCCCACTGCAACGTCGCCGACGCCGAGATCCGCGCCGCGCGCACCGAAACCGATGCGGAGAAGCAGCTCGCCGAGTGGAAGCTGGCGCAGAAGAAGATCATCGACAACGTCTGCTCGGTGCCGGTCTACGAACTCTTCGACGCCTGGGCGCTCAGCAACCGCGTGAAGCTCGGCTACACCCTGACCGGCGCGCCCGGCCGCGGCATTCCGCTCCTCGAAGAGACCACGATCGACTGATCGGTCCGTCAACACCCGTTCGCCGCCCCGGAGCGCCGGGGCGGCGAGTTCGTCCGTTTCCGGAGGAGATCGCATGGCCCGCTACGCTCTGCTCAAGCTGCTCTACGCCGTCCCGACGCTGTTCGCGGTGCTGCTCCTGGTGTTCGTCCTCACCCGGGTGATCCCCGGCGACCCGGCGCAGCTGATCCTCGGCGATCAGGCGACGCCCGAGGCGATCGCGGCGCTGCGCACCCAGCTCGGGCTCGACAAGTCGATCCCGCTCCAGTTTCTCGATTTTCTCGTCGGCGTGCTGCACGGCGACTTCGGCAGCTCGATCGTCACCGGCCAGAGCGTGGTCTCGCTCGCCGCCGCGGTGCTGCCGTCGACCCTCGAACTCACCGTCGCCTCGCTCGTCGTCGGCGTGGTGTTCGGCGTGCCGCTCGGCGCGTGGTCGGCGATGCGCCGCAACCGCCTGCCCGACATCGCGGTCCGCATCGGCTCGCTGATCGGCCTGTCCCTGCCCGCGTTCGTCTTCGGCATCCTGCTTCTGGTGGTGTTCGCGGTTCAGCTCGGCTGGTTCCCGGTGATCGCGCCCTCGGGCGACGTCTCGGTATTCGAGGACCTCCGGGCGCTGGTGCTGCCCGCGGTCACCCTCGGCATCCTCATGGCCGCCTACATCACTCGCGTCACCCGCTCCTCGATGCTTCAGGTGCTCGGCGAAGACTTCATCCGCACCGCGCGCGCGAAGGGCGTGCCGTGGTGGCGGGTGGTGCGCCGCCACGCGCTCAGGAACGCGATCATCCCGGTGGTGACCGTGGTCGGCCTCTATCTCGGCGTCCTGATCGGCAATTCGGTGCTGACCGAAATGGTGTTCAACCGCCCCGGCCTCGGCAAGCTCATCGTCGGCGCGCTGGCGCAGCGCGACTACCCGGTGCTGCAGGGGCTGATGGTGCTCTACACCCTCCTGATCATCCTCGCCAACCTGATCACCGACCTCGCCTACGGGGTCTTCAATCCACGCGTGAGGTTTGCATGAGCGCCGCGCCCGAAACCCTCGCCATCCGCCCGCCCGCGGTGTGGCTGCGATTTGCCCGCGCGCTCTGGCGCACCGCCACCGCCAATGCCGCAATGATGACCGGCATCGCCCTCTTCCTCGCGGTGGTCATCGTCGCGATCGGCGCGCCGGTGTTCGCCGAGGTCGACCCCCTCGACCAGGACCTGCTCGCGCGGCTGGTGCCGCCGTCGCCCGGCCACTGGCTCGGCACCGACGCCTTCGGCCGCGACATCTGGGCGCGCATCGCCTACGGCGCGCGCATCTCGCTGGTGATCGGCCTCGTCGCGGTCGGCATCGCGATGGTGATCGGCTCCGCCTTGGGCATCCTTTCCGGCTACATGGGCGGATGGGTCGACCAGGCGATCAGCCAGGCGACCAACATCCTCCTCGCGTTCCCGTCGCTGATCCTCGGGCTGATGGTCGTCGCCTTCCTCGGGCCGTCGGTGCCCAACCTCATCGCCGCGATCTCGCTCGCGACCATCCCGCAGTTCATCCGCGTCTCGCGCGCGCCGACGATCGCGCTCCGCGAACGCGACTTCATCCAGGCCTGCCGCGCCCTCGGGTTCTCGCCGCTCCGCATCATGGTCCGCCACATCCTCCCCAACATCTGGCCGGAGATCCTGGTGATGGGGTCGCTCTGGCTCGCCACCGCGATCCGCGTCGAGGCGTCGCTCGCGTTCATCGGCCTCGGCGTCAAGCCGCCGACGCCGACCTGGGGCGGGATGATCCGCGAGGGGTTCGAGCAGATCCTCAACAGCGTCTACCTCGCGCTGTTCCCCAGCCTCGCGATCCTCGTCGTCGTCCTCGCGCTCAACATGATCGGCGACGGCCTGCGCGACGCCCTCGACCCGCGCCTGAAGGAGTCCAAGCGATGACCGACGCCCCGGTGCTCGCGGTGCGCGGGCTCTCCACCCAGTTCCGCATCGGCGGCGCATGGCGCGCCGCGACCCGCAACATCGCCTTCGACCTCTACGAGAACCAGACCATCGCCCTGGTCGGCGAGAGCGGCTGCGGCAAGTCGATCACCTGCCAGACCATCCTCGGCCTGCTGCCCGCCGCGGTCGCCCGCACCGAGGGCTCGATCGTCTACCAGGGCCGCGAACTCGTCGGCCTTTCGGACGCCGAGATGGAGACGGTGCGCGGCAAGGAGATCGCGATGATCTTCCAGGAGCCGATGACCGCGCTCAATCCGGTGATGACGGTCGGCGAGCAGATCGCCGAGGCGATCCGCGTCCACCGCCGCTGCACCAAGGCGGAGGCCAAGGCCGAGGCGATCGCGTTCATGGACCGGGTGCGCATCCCCGCCGCGGCGCAGCGTTACAACGACTACCCGCACCAGTTCTCGGGCGGAATGCGGCAGCGCATCGTCATCGCCATGGCGATGGCCTGCAAGCCCAAGGTGCTGCTCGCCGACGAGCCGACCACCGCCCTCGACGTCACCATCCAGGCGCAGATCCTCGCCGAGCTGCGCGACCTCTGCGCCAACTTCAACATGTCGATGGTGTTCATCACCCACAGCCTCGGCGTCGTCGCGGCGATCGCCGACCGGGTCGCGGTGATGTACGCCGGCGAAATCGTCGAACTCGCCTCGGTCGAGGAGCTGTTCGCCGCGCCGCAGCACCCCTACACGCGGGCGCTGTTCCAGGCGATCCCGCGGGTCGACGAAACCGCCGAGAACCTTCAGGCGATCCCCGGCCAGGTGCCGCCGATCACCGCCTTCCCCGAAGGCTGCCGCTTCGCGCCGCGATGCCCGATGCGGATGGAGAAATGCGCCGGACGGCCGCCGCGCCTCGCCGCCGCCGATCCCGCCTCGCCGCACGCGGTCGCGTGTTTCCTGCATCACGACCTGGCGCTCGAGGAGGCCGCCGAATGACCACCGCGCAGCCCCTGCTTCAGGTTTTCGGCGTCTCCAAGACCTTCGACGTGCCGCGCCGCATCGGCGCGCCGCCGGGCAAGGTCCACGCGCTCGACGACGTGACCCTCGATATCGCGATCGGCGAAACCCTCGGCCTCGTCGGCGAGAGCGGATGCGGCAAATCCACCGCCGGACGAGCCTTCCTGCGCCTGATCGAGCCCGACACGGGCGAGGTGTGGTTCGACGGCGAAAACCTCACCACCGCGATCCCCAGCCGGATGCGCACCCTGCGCAAGCGCCTGCAGATCATCTTCCAGGACCCGTATTCCTCGCTCAATCCGCGCCAGAAGGTGGCGGACATGCTCGCCGAGGTGCTCTCGGTCCACAAGGTCTGCCCGCGCGCCGAATTCCCCCGACGCATCGCCCAACTGCTCGACGAGGTCGGCCTGCCCGCATCCGCCGCCGACCGCTTCCCGCACGAGTTCTCGGGCGGCCAGCGCCAGCGCCTCGGCATCGCCCGCGCGCTCTCGGTCGGGCCGGACCTGATCGTCGCCGACGAGGCGGTGTCGGCGCTCGACGTCTCGATCCAGGCGCAGATCCTCGATCTCCTCCGCCGCCTCAAGGCGGAACGGAACCTCTCCTACCTGTTCATCACCCACGACCTCGGCGTGGTGCGCTACTTCTGCCAGCGCGCCGCGGTGATGTACCTCGGCCGCATCGTCGAAACCGGGCCGGTCAAGGACCTGCTCGACGAACCGCTCCACCCCTATACCCGGATGCTGCGCGCCGCCTCGCCGGTGCCGAACCCGGTCGAGGCACGCAAGACCGTCCAGGTCACCGGCGAGGTCCCCTCCCCGCTCAACCCGCCCACCGGCTGCCACTTCCACCCGCGCTGCCCGCTCGCCAAGGACATCTGCAAACAGGCGCGCCCGACCGTCACCGAGATGGGCGGCGGCCGCGCGGTGGCTTGCCATCTGTATGGGTGAAGAAAAGGAAGGCAAAAACGTCGCGGAGGGACGCCCTTCGGGCATTTTCGCCTCAAAAGCGCCCACTGGGCGCTTTTGTCGCCTTCGGCGAGCGGCTCCAATCCCGTCCGCACCTCCCGGACGTTCTGGTTTTTGCGCGAAGCGCTATCGAACGTTCACGCGGCGTGATGGCTCTATCCCGCTACGCGGAAAACCAAAAACGAACGGGTACACAGGGCCCAAGGCCCTGTGCGGGTCCGGGCAAAGCCCGGCCTTGTTCTCTCCCTCTCAGCCCACGTCGAACGTGACGCCCTGCGCGAGCGGGAGGGTTTTGCCGTAGTTGATGGTGTTGGTGGCACGGCGCATGTAGCCTTTCCAGGCGTCGGAGCCGGATTCGCGGCCGCCGCCGGTTTCCTTTTCACCGCCGAAGGCGCCGCCGATTTCCGCCCCCGAGGGGCCGATGTTGACGTTGGCGATGCCGCAATCGGAGCCGCGGTCGGAGAGGAAGGTTTCCGCCTCGCGCAGGTCGTTGGTGAAGATCGACGAGGACAGGCCCTGGGGCACGGCGTTCTGCGTCGCGAGGGCGTCGTCGAAGTCG
>QKGW01000029.1 GCA_003250275.1 Alphaproteobacteria bacterium | reverse complement strand
GATCATCGAGAGCGCGGCGGCGCGGGCGCGGTGCAGGTCCTTGTGCAGGGTGTCGACGACGTTCTGGTCGCCGGTGTAGGAGTGCACCGTGGTCATGAAGCCGTGCTCGATGCCGAACGCCTTGTGCAGAACGGCGGCGACCGGCGCGAGGCAGTTGGTGGTGCACGACGCGTTCGAGACGACGAGGTGATCCTTGGTCAGCTTGTCGTGGTTGACGCCGTAGACGACGGTGAGGTCGGCGCCGTTCGACGGCGCGGAGACGAGCACGCGCTTGGCGCCGGCGTCGAGGTGGACCTTGGCCTTATCGCGGTCGGTGAAGATGCCGGTGCACTCGAACGCGATGTCGACGCCGAGTTCCTTCCACGGCAGCTGCGAGGGGTCACGCTGCGCGATCACCTTGATCTTGCGCTTGCCGACGGTCATCACGTCGCCCGTCACCGAAACCTCCTCGGGGAGGCGGCCGTGGACGGAATCGAACATCACCAGGTGCGCGTTGGCTTCCGGCGAACCGAGGTCGTTGATCGCCACCACCTCGATGTCGTCGCGCCCCGATTCGACGAGGGCACGGAAAACCAGGCGCCCGATGCGGCCGAAACCGTTGATCGCTACCCGAACCGTCATAGTCCATCCTCCCATTTGGCTTCACCCGGCGAACGCGGGCTTGATGACGCAGAAACCGTCGCAGACGGCGCTCGCCGAAACCGCCCTGCGGCGGTCGGACGAAAACGCCCACGATGAAATTCGACTTGGAGTACCTGGGGACGCACCGGCACGAGGGTCAAGCCCTCGGCGCGATTCCCCGCCCTCCGGCATACTCTGTGTGTTTGTCACACTTAGTGGGGCAAATCCAGTGCATCCTCGCGGATTCGCACGAAAAAACCGCCCTCGGATTGCCCTGCCGCGCGCCCCGGCCCATACTTTGAAATTCCGGTGAAATCCACGCGAGAGGCAAACCCCCGATGGCGGCGAAAAAATCCCGGTCCACCCTTTCCCTCGACGATGTCGACCTCACCCGCAAGATCCCCACGGTCGAGGAATACGAAAAGCGCCTCGCCGAGCTTCAGCTCAAGCTTCTCAACCTGCAGCAGCGCTACGTCGCCGAGGGACGGCGCGCGATTCTGGTGTTCGAGGGCTGGGACGCGGCGGGCAAGGGCGGCGCGATCCGCCGCCTGAGCGAGCGCCTCGACCCCCGCCACCTCGACGCTTGGTCGATCTCCGCGCCCAACCCCGAGGATCAGGGCAAGCACTACCTCTACCGCTTCTGGCAACGCCTGCCGGCGAAGGGCGACATCGCGGTGTTCGACCGCTCGTGGTACGGCCGCGTGCTGGTCGAGCGGATCGAGGGGTTCGCCAAGAAGCCCGAGTGGAAGCGCGCCTACGACGAGATCAACGAGTTCGAGCGGACCCTCACCGACGACGGCGTCCGCCTTCTCAAGATGTTCATCCACATCTCCGACCGGGAACAGCTCGACCGCTTCGCCGAGCGGATGAAGAAGCCGCACAAGCGCTGGAAGCTCACCCTCGAGGACCTGCGCAACCGCGAAAAACGCGACGAATACGAGGCCGCGATCGCCGACATGCTGGCGAAAACCCACACCAAGCACGCGCCGTGGCGGCTGATCTCGGGCGAATACAAGCTCAACGGCCGGATCGAGGTGCTGGAAGCGGTCGCCGATGCGCTCGGCAAGGACGTTTCCGCGACGCCGCCGCCGATGGATCCGGCGGTGGAGGCGGAAATCCGCGCACGTCTGGGACTGAAGGAAGCCTGAGCGCTCAGGCGTCCGGGTGCGGCACCGGCTTGATCGCTTCGAGCACGTCGTCGAAGGCGCGGTTGCCCTTGTCGGCGGCGTCCGCGTAGCCGCCGCGCGCGGTGCCGAGCAGCTTGATCCGCTTCGACCCTTCCGGCACGCCGGCGAGCACGCCCGCCGAGGTCACCACCGCGGCGACCGCGTGGATCGCCTGCTGCTGCCCCGGCTCGGTGGCGAACACCGCGCGCGGCAGGTCGCTCTCCCAGGTCGCGGTGCAGGCGGCGCGGATACAGTTGAGCTCGGCGAGCCAGCGCGGATCGGGCTGCTCCGGCGCGGGGTCGACGACGAGGCTCAGGTGGTCGTCGGCGATCTCGCAGGTCAGCATCACCCCGACTTCGAGGCGCAGCACGTCGGCATCGAGCACGCGGCGGCGGCGCTCCTGCAGGCGGAAGAACAGCTTGGTCCAGTCGGGCTCGGGAAAGGCGGTGTTGCGGAAGTCGAGCCTGCGGCTCGGCGAGAGCGCGTAGAGGGTCTCCGCCGCGGCGTCGACGAAGCGGTGGAAGGTCGCCTGCACGCCGAGTTCGTAGTCCCAGTCGTCGGCACCCGCCGTCTGCACCAGGATCACCCGCCGCCCGGCGCACACCTCGGCCAGCGTCGCGAGGGCGTTGAGCAGCGGATTGGCGCCGATCACCACCACGTCGGTCTCGTGCAGCGACGGCGACGGCGACGCCGTGCCGGTGAAGCGCAGCACGCGGCCGGTCTCGCCCTCGTGCGGCGCGCCGGAAACCGGTCGTTTGGGAAACGGCGTGATGCGATCCGTCATGGAAGCGGCCTTTCGCGGGACATTGCGGGGCGCAGCATACGTCGTCGGCAGGCATTTCGCACCCCCTTTGGCGCATGGTATGATCGCAAGCCGCTGAAAGGATGACGATGCCTCCCACCGAAGACTCCCTTCACGCCGCGCTCGTCGATGCCTTCGGCTCCTATCCCGAGGGCGTTCTCGTGCTCGACGCCGAGGACACCATCCTGGTCTACAATCCCGCATTCGAGCAGGTCTGGGACCTGATCGGCGTGCCGCTGGTGCGCTCGCTCACCTTCGCGGAAAACCTCGAAGCCGCCGCCGCCCTCGGCCGCACCGCGGCGGAGAGCTGGCTCGCCCACCGCCGCATCGCCGAATCGCCCGCCGCGTGCCTGATCGCGATGGCGGGCGGCGCGGTGATCCGCGTGCACGAGGTGCCGACCGACGGCAACCGCCGCCTGATCAGCTGCCGCGACGTTACCGCCCAGCGCCAGCGCGAACTCGCACTGATCGAGAACGAATACCGCTACCGCCTGCTGGTCGAGACGATCACCGAGGGCGTCATCGTGCTCGACCGCGAGCACCGCATCGTCTTCGCCAACCCGCGCTTCATCTCGTGGTTCGGCGGTTCCGACATGGCGCTGCTCGGCCACGCGCTCGCCGATCTGGTGCGCCCGGAAAGCCGCGAAGGGCTCGACCCGCTGTTCGCCGACGCGATGCCGCGCTCGGTCGAGGCGGCATTCGACTGCGCCTGCGGCGAGGTGCGCTTCGTGCTGATCTCGGCCGCGCCGCTGCGCGCCGCGGGCGGCGGGCGCTCCGGCCACTTCGCGATCATCACCGACGTGACCGAGCTGCGCGTCGCCTCCGAGCGCCTGCGGCAGAGCGAGGGGCGCTTCCGCGGCATCTTCGAGAACACCCCGTTCGGCATCCTCACCCTCGACCCGCAGGGCCGCGTCGGCGCAGCCAATCCGGCATTCCTCGCCCTCGTCGGCGCCACCGAGGGCGCGCTCGCGGCGACCGACGCCGATGATGGACAGCCTCGCGCGCGCCGGCGCGCCGGCCTCGGCGAGCGGCGAAAGCCGCCTGCGCCGCGCCGCCGACCTCGGCTTCGCGCGGCTGGTGCTGTCGCGCATGGGCGACGGCGGCGACGCCTTCCTCCTCGTCGTCGAAGACATCACCGAGGCCCGCCAGCTCGAGGAAACCCTGCGCCACACCGCCAAGCTCGCACTGCTCGGCGAGATGTCGGCCTCGCTCGCGCACGAGATCAGCCAGCCGCTCAACGTCATCCGCCTCGCCGCCGAAAGCGCGCTGCTCTCGCTCGACGACGGCGACGCCGCGGCGATCCGCGCCAAGTTCGAGACCATCGGCGGGCAATCCGACCGCCTCCGCGAAACCATCGACTACATGCAGGCGTTCAGCCGCCGCGACGCGGGCGAGCGCCGCAGCTTCGACACCGCCGCCGCGGTCGGCTCGGCGGTGGCGCTGATGGCGCCGCAGTGCGCCGGGCTCGACATCGCCCTCGCCTTCGCACCGCCCGCCGCGACGCTCGCGGTCAACGGCTATCCGCGCCAGCTCGAACAGGTGCTGATCAACCTGTTGCGCAACGCGGTGGACGCGATCGTCGAGCGCCGTGCGGCGCATCCGAACGGCAGCGACCGCATCGACGTGACCCTCGCCGCGGACCGCGCGCGCGACGGCCGCCCGTGCGCGCTGATCGACGTCGCGGATACCGGCACCGGCATCCGCCCGGAGGACATGCCGCACCTGTTCGAGCCGTTCTTCACCCGCAAGACCGAGGGCCAGGGCACCGGTCTCGGGCTGTCGATCAGCCTCGGCCTGATCACCGGCATGAGCGGGCGGATCGAAGCGGAGAACCGCGACGCGGGCGGCTGCCGCTTCCGCGTCACGCTGCCGCTCTCCGACCTGCCTGCCGAGCCCGACGCGATCGTGGTGCCCGCCCCCGCCCCCGCACCCGACGCGCGCAGTGGCGAAGCCCCGCCGATGACCATTCTCGTCGCCGACGACGAACCGCTCGCAACCCAGGAAATCAAGGCGTTCCTCGAACGCGGTGGCCACCGCGTGATCACCGCGGCGAGCGGGCGAAGCGCGCGCGCCGCGCTCGAAGCCGCGCACGTCGACGTGCTCGTCACCGACCTCTCGATGCCCGACGGCGACGGCTTCCAACTGATCGCCGAAACCGCCGCCGAATACCCGCACGTCGCGATCGTCGTCGTCACCGGTCAGCCGCTGCGCGACCGCGAGGCGCTGGCGGAGATCGAAAGCGGCGTCGATGCGGTCCTGCGCAAGCCGGTATCCTTACGTGAACTCTCCGCGACTCTTCGCGGACTCGCATGATTGAGGTTCATCAATCACTTGCCCAAAATGTGACAAAGGCTCATTCTTCTTAAATCATGGTTGGCATCTCCGCACCGCGGCTTGCGCACCCACCTAAGGAGGAGAATTCAAGATGAAGGTCTTGATCGCCGACGACCATGCGTTGCTGAGAGATGGCCTGAAGCCTTTCGTCTCGAAGATTTGCGACGCGGTGACGATTTTCGAATCCTGCGACTATCCGACCACTCACGAAACCCTTGCGAACGAGAACCCGGACCTGGTTCTGCTCGACCTCCGGATGCCCGGCATGGACGGCACCGACGGCGTGCTGCGCCTGCGCCGCGCCTTCCCCGACGTCAGCATCGTCATCGTCACCGGCTGGGTGACGCGCTCGGACGTGATCGAGGCGATGCGCCTCGGCGTCGTCGGCTACCTGCCGAAGTCGCTCAACGGCACCGCGATGCTGCACGCGCTGCGGCTGATCCTCTGCGGCGTGCCCTATTATCCGGCGGAAGTTCTGGTGGCCGACACCGCACCCGCGATCTCGCCCGAGAGCGCGCAGCCGAACGAGCGCTCGCCGCTCGCCTCGCTGACGCGGCGGGAATACGAAATCCTCACCCAGCTCGTCGGCGGCGCGTCGAACAAGGAAATCGCCAAGGTGCTCGGCCTCACCGAGATCACCATCAAGTCGCACCTGCGCAACGTCTTCCGCAAGATCGGCGCGACCAACCGCACCCAGGCGGTAGCGCTGGCGCTGCGCGAGGGCGTGAAGGCGGCGTCGAACGTGCCGCCGCTGACCAAGACCGACGGCGCCGCCCTCTACGCGGTGTGAGCGGAAGCCCGGGTCAGACGAACAGCACGCCCGGGTTCATCCGGTTGTCGGGGTCGATCGCCGCCTTGATGCGGCGCAGCAGGTCGACCTCGACGTCGCTGCGGTAGCGCTTGAGATCCTCGACCTTAAGACGCCCGACGCCGTGCTCGGCGGAGAACGACCCGCCCAGCTCGGTGACGATGTCGTAGACCGCCTCGCCCATCTCGTGCCAATGGCTCAGGTACTCGTCCTTGTCGACGTTCTCGCCGGCGGGCTGGGAAACGTTGAAGTGGATGTTGCCGTCGCCCATGTGGCCGAACGGCACCGGACGCGAGCCCGGCACCACCTTCACCACCACCTCGGAGGCGCGGCGGATGAACTCGGGGATCGAGCGCACCGGCACCGAAACGTCGTGCTTGATCGAGCCGCCCTCGTACTTCTGCGCCTCGGGCAGCTCCTCGCGGATGCGCCAGAGGTTGCGGCGCTGATCGAGGCTCTCGGCGATCACCGCGTCGGTGATGATGCCGTCCTCGAACGCGGATTCGAGGAACTTCTCGAAGGTGTCGCGCAGCGGCACCGTCGGGCTGGTCGAGGAGAACTCGATCAGCGCGTACCACGGGTGAACCTGTTCGAGCGGATCGGTGATGCCGGTGAGGTAGGTGGACGACAGACGCACGCCATCGCGGCAGATCAGTTCGAAGGCGTTGACCGAATCGCCGCTCATCCGGCGCGCGCGTTCGAGCAGCGGCAGCGCCGAGTCGAGGTCGGGCAGCGCGCAGAACGCGGTCTCGGTCGCGAGCGGCTTCGGGTAGAGCTTGAGCACCGCGCCGGTGATGATCCCGAGGGTGCCCTCGGAGCCGACGAAGAGGTTGCGCAGCGAGTAGCCGGTGTTGTCCTTGGTGAGCGCGCGCAGGCCGTTCCAGATCCGCCCGTCGGGGAGCACGACTTCGAGGCCGAGAACGTTGTCGCGCGCGGTGCCGTAGCGCAGAGTATTGATGCCGCCGACGTTGGTCGCGAGGTTGCCGCCGATCTGGCAGCTGCCCTGCGCGCCGAGCGAAAGCGGGAACAGGCAGCCGACCTTGTCGGCGGCGTCGCGGATGTCTTCGAGCACGCAGCCCGATTCCACCGTCATGGTGAAGCCGTCGGCGTTCACCGCCTTGATCTTGTTCATTCGCGCCATCGCGACGATCACCGCGCCGGTGTCGGCGACCGCGCCGCCGACGAGGCCGGTGTTGCCGCCCTGGGGCACCACCGGGATGCCCGCCGCGCCGCACGCCTTGACCACCGCCGCGACCTCTTCGGTCGAACCCGGACGGACCACCGCGAGCGCGTGGCCGTGGAACAGGCCGCGCTCCTCGTTCATGTAGGTTTCCATGCCGGCGGCGTCGGTGATCACGTTCGCCGCGCCGACAATCGCCTTCAGTCCGTCCACGAACCCGTCCTGGCTCATTCGCTCGTCCTCGAAAATATCTGCAACAGGATCAGTCGCCGCGGGGTGCGGCGGCGCGCTTGAGGCGATCGTTGATCGCCAGGCCGAGCCCACGATCGGGCACCGGCGAAACCGCAATAGCACGATATCCCCCCTCGTCCAATTGCCGAAGCATGGCGAAGAGGTTGGCGGCGGCCTCCTTGAGATCGCCGCGCGCGCTCAAATTCAGGGTCGCGCCCGCCACCGGGCCGAAGCCGAGCAGCGCCTCGCCCGCGTCCGCCCGCCCGGCTTCGAGCCGTACCGGCGTCGCCGGGGCGTAGTGGCTCGCCATCATTCCGGGCGCGAGCAGCGGCGCGTCGGGCGAGGGCGCATGGGGCGTCGCGGCGCGGCCGACCGGCCCGCCGGTCACCGCCGCGACGTCTTCGGGGGTGACGCCGCCGGGGCGCAGGATCGTCGGGATTTCGCCGGTGAGGTCGAGCACCGTGCTCTCGACGCCGACGGCGCACGGGCCGCCGTCGACGATCAGGTCGACGCGGCCATCGAGCCCGGCACGGACGTGCTGCGCGGTGGTCGGGCTCACCCGCCCCGAGGGATTGGCCGAGGGCGCGGCGACCGGGCAGCCCGCGGCGGCGAGCACCGCCTGCGCGACCGGATGCCCGGGAACGCGGATCGCGAGGCTCGGCAGCCCGGCGGAGACGAGTTCGGAGACCCCGGCGTCGGCGCGGCGCGGCAGCACCAGGGTGAGCGGGCCGGGCCAGAAGCGCGCCGCGAGCGCGCGCGCGACCGGGGAGAACTCGGCGAGCCGCTCGGCGGCGTCGAGCCCGGTGACGTGGACGATCAGCGGATTGAAGCTCGGGCGGCCCTTGGCGGCGAAGATCCCCGCCACCGCCTCGCCGTCGCGCGCGTCGCCGCCGAGGCCGTAGACGGTTTCGGTGGGGAAGGCGACGAGACGCCCGGCGGCCAGCGCCTCGCCGGCGCGGCGGCATCCTTCCGGATCGGCACCCAGAACTTCGGTCATCACGCGTCGCGGCCGACCGAATCGACACGGAAGCGCCACGCCTGCAGCGTCGGGCTTTCGGCGAGCGGCAGGCCCGCCTTGATCTTGAGCTGGGCGAGGAACACCGCCGGATCGGGGAGCGAGCCCCACACCTGCGGCAGGAACAGGCCGCGGCGGCCGTGGTCGGCGATCACCAGTCCGTCGACGCCGATGTCGAGCTGCGCGAGGAGGTCGCGCTCGCCGGAGAAGCGGATCGGTTCGAGCGGGCTCAGCACCGAGACGGTGAGTTCGAGGCCGTCGAACTCCTCGGGGTCGAGCGGCGCGAAGCGCGGATCGTTGAACGCCGCGGCGTAGGCGTTGGCGGCGACGTCCTCGGCGATGGTGCGCAGCGGGCGGGTGGAGCCGATGCAGCCGCGCAGGCGGCCGTTGGCGTAAAGGGTGACGAAGGTCGCGCCGAAGTCGAGCAGCGGCTCGGGCACGGCGTCGAAGTCGACCGGCAGCGCCATGCCGTTCTCAAGCCCGTAGCGGATCGAATCCCGCGCCAGCGCGAGCAGGTCGCCGCCGTGGCTCTTGGTCACCACCGGCACCTCGGGGGCGTCGTAGAACGCCCACGCGCCGTAGCCGACCACTTGGCCGCGCGGCCCGACGGTGTCGCCGGAGTTGCGCACGTCGAGGGTCGCGACCTCCATGCCGCGCCGCTTGGCGCAGATCAGCAGCCCGGCGATCGGCAGCCGCCCGCACGCCTGCGGACGGTCGAGCTTCTCAGGCGAAAGGGTTTCGATCGCGGCCTGGGTGACGGTGTCGAGGGTGACGCAATCGTCGTAGGAGAGGTAGTGCGAGAGGTCCGAGCTGATCACGATCAGGGTCTCGGGACCGCCCCACTCGGACTCGAGCAGGCTCGCCGCCGCCTCGGCGCTCACCTGACCGGCGAGGATCGGCACGATCTCGATATCCTCGCCCAAGGTCTCGATGAGGAACGGCAGCTGCACTTCGAGCGCGTGTTCCTGGGCGTGCGCGAGGTCCATCGGGGTCGCGTCGTCGCGGCGCGCGAGGCGCTGCGTCGCGGCGGTGTCGACCTTCACGCAGCCGAGCGGGGTGGCGAAGGTTTCGGCGTTGGAGAGCGCGAAACCGGAGACCGCGACGCGGTGCGTCGGCCCGATCAGGATCACCCGGCGCACCCGGCCGCGCGCGGCGGCGATGCGGGCGTAGGCCTTGGCGGCGATCGGCGCGGAGTAGCGGTAGCCGGCGTGAGGCACCACCACCGCCTTCGGCACGCGGGCATCGGCGACGGCGGCCTCCGCGAGATAGCCGCGGACCTCCTCGCGGAGGCGGGCGGCATCTTCGGGGTAGAACATTCCGGCGACGGCGGCGGGGCGCACGCGGGTGGGACTCTCGCTCATCCTGTTGACTATCCTTCGTTCGGTCGGACCTGCTGCGGCAAACTCGGGCGTTTCTCCGGTAATGAGCGTACCATCAAGACGATGGCAAGAGAAATCGTCGCCCGATATTGGCAACCGACGTCGGCGGAAACCGGCGAACTGGTCTGCACGCTCTGCCCGCACCATTGCCGGATGCTGCCGAGCGAAACCGGACGCTGCGGCGCGCGCGGCAACGCCGCCGGCCGGCTCGCCCTTTTGACTTGGGGTCTGAGCAGCGGCTTTTGCATCGATCCTGTGGAAAAAAAGCCGCTCTACCACTTCCTCCCCGGCTCGCCGACGCTCTCCTTCGGCGGCTTCGGCTGCAATCTCGCCTGCGCCTGCTGCCAGAACTGGCAAATCTCGCGCGCCCCGGCCCCCGCCGCCGGCGACGCCCTCGCTCCCGAGGCGATCGCCGCGGCGGCGCTGCGCGAGGGCTGCCGCTCGGTCGCGATCACCTACAACGAACCGCTGATCGCCCTCGAATACGCCACCGCGGTCGCCGCCGCCTGCCGCGCGCGCGGCGTGCGCACCGTCGGGGTGAGCGCGGGGTTCCTCGGCGCAGCGGCGCGGCCCGAGTTCTTCGCCGCGTTCGACGCGGTCAACATCGACCTCAAGGCGTTCTCCGACGCCTTCTACCGGCGCTGGTGCGGCGGGCGTCTGCGCCCGGTGCTCGATACCCTGCGCCACGGCGTGCACGAGAGCGCCGCGTGGATCGAGGTGACGACGCTGGTGATTCCCGGCCTCAACGACGGCGACGCCGAGATCGCCGAACTCGCGCGCTGGATCGCCGCCGAACTCTCGCCCGACGTGCCGCTCCACCTCTCCGCCTTCCACCCCGACCACGAGATGCGCCACATCCCGCCGACGCCGCCCGCGGCGCTGCGCCGCGCCCGCGCGGTCGCCCGCGCCGAAGGCCTGCGCTTCGTCTACACCGGCAACATCGACGACCCCGAAGGCGAAACCACGTTCTGCCCCGGCTGCGGCGCGGCGGCGATCCGGCGCGACCGCTACGAGATTTCCGCCCACGCCCTCGACGCCCGCGGACACTGCCTGGGCTGCGGCGCCGCGATCCCCGGCGTGTTCGACGGACCGCCCGGCAACTGGGGCCGCCGACGCCGCACCGTGACGATCCCGCGAAGCATCTGAAAAACCGCGCCACCGCCTTGCAAGCCGTTCGATTCCGGTCAATATCGAAGGCAGCCATTCCGCGCGGGCGCATCCGGTGCGCCGCCATCTTCCGAACAAGGGACATCTCCGCATGAAAGTCGTTTTCGCCCAGCCCGGCCTGCCGAAATCCGGATGCCTTGCCGTCGGCGTCCTCGAAGGGGGCCTGCTGACCCCGTCCGCCCGTGAACTCGACGCCGCCACCGGCGGCGCTCTCGCCCGCGCCCTCGCCGCCTCGCGCTTCACCGGCAAGGCGGACCAGACCCTCGACCTCCTCGCACCCGCCGGCGTCGGCCTCGACCGCATCGTCCTGATCGGCCTCGGCAAGGCCGACGCGGTCGACGCGCGGCGGCTGGAGAGCTTCGGCGCCGCCGCCCTCGTCGCCGCGGAGAAGGGCAAGGGCACGGAACTCACCCTCGCCGTCGACGTGCTCGCCGAGGCCAAGGCCTCCGCGCCGACCCTCGCCGCCCACGCCGCCCTCGGCGCGCTGCTGCGCGCCTACCGCTTCGACACCTACCGCACCAAGCTCAAGCCCGAGGACAAGCCGACCCTCAAGACCGTCACCGTGACGGTGAGCGACCCGGTCGCGGCCAAGACCGCGTTCGCGCCGCTCGACGTGATCGCCGAAGGCGTGTCGTTCACCCGCGACCTCGTCTCCGAGCCCGCCAACGTCCTCTACCCCGCCGCCTTCGCCAAGATCGCCAAGTCGCTCGAAAAGGACGGCGTCTCGGTCGAGGTGCTCGGCGAGAAGGAGATGGCGAAGCTCGGCATGGGCTCGCTCCTCGGCGTCGGCCAGGGCTCCGAGCGCGAATCGCAGCTCGTGGTGATGCGCTGGATGGGCGGCAACCCGGACGACGCGCCGGTCGCGATCGTCGGCAAGGGCGTGTGCTTCGACACCGGCGGCATCTCGCTCAAGCCCGCCGCGAACATGGAAGAGATGAAGACCGACATGAGCGGCGCGGCGGTGACCACCGGCCTCCTGCGCATCCTCGCGCGGCGCAAGGCGGCGGTGAACGTCGTCGGCGTGATCGGCCTGGTCGAGAACATGCCGTCGGGCACCGCGCAGCGCCCCGGCGACGTGGTCAAGTCGATGTCGGGCCAGACCATCGAGGTGATCAACACCGACGCCGAGGGCCGCCTCGTCCTCGCCGACGCGCTCTGGTACACCCAGGAGACCTTCAAGCCGAAGGCGGTGGTCGACCTCGCCACCCTCACCGGCGCGATCGTGATCGCCCTCGGCACCAACCACGCGGGTCTGTTCTCGAACGACGACGCCCTCTCGAAGATGCTCGCCGACGCCGGTCTCGAAGTCGGCGAGCCACTGTGGCGGATGCCGATGGGCGACGCCTACGACGAGCTGATCAAGTCCGACATCGCCGACATGAAGAACGTCGGCGGCCGCGAGGCGGGCTCGATCACCGCGGCGCAGTTCCTCAAGCGCTTCGTCCAGCCCGGACAGGCCTGGGCGCACCTCGACATCGCGGGCGTCTCGTGGACCAAGAAGGCCGCCGCCACCACGCCGAAGGGCGCGGCGGGCTTCGGCGTGCGCCTGCTCGAACGGATGATCGCCACCCACTACGAGAGCGCGCTCCCCGCCGCCAAGCCGGCCAAGGCGAAGAAAACGGCGAAGAAGGGCAAGAAGTGATCCGTATCCGTTTCGTCGCCGCCGCGGTTCCTGCCGCGGCGGCGGACGCCCGCATCCTCGCGCGCGGCGGCGCCGCGCTCGAGGCCCCCGATCTCGGCTGCGCGCTCGCCGCCTCGGGCGACGGCTTCACCGGTGTCGCCGGGGTCGAGGCCGACGCCACCCTCACCCCCGACGACGCCGAAACCCTCGGCCGCCGCATTGGCGCGGCGGTGGCGCGCCCCGGCGTCGCCCGCGTCGTCACCGAATTC
>QKGW01000207.1 GCA_003250275.1 Alphaproteobacteria bacterium | reverse complement strand
GGTCGAAAGCATCAACCGGATCCGCACCCAGGTCGGCATCGCCGACACCACCCAGGCGAGCTTCCAGGGCACCGCCCAGGCGTTCGAGAAGTCGACGCGCGGCCTCGGCCTGCTGCTGCTGCTCGCGGTCGTGGTGGTCTACATCGTGCTCGGCATTCTCTACGAGAGCTTCATCCACCCGCTCACCATCCTTTCGGGCCTGCCCTCGGCGGCGGTCGGCGCGCTCCTCACCCTCATCCTCTTCAACGTGCCGTTGTCGCTCTACGCCTTCGTCGGCATCATCATGCTCGTCGGCATCGTCAAGAAGAACGCGATCATGATGATCGACTTCGCCCTGGTGCAGGAACGCACCGAGGGGATGGCGCCCGAGCAGGCGATCGCCAAGGCGGCGCTGGTGCGCTTCCGCCCGATCATGATGACGACGATGGCGGCGCTGATGGGCACGCTGCCGATCGCGATCGGCTTCGGCGCGGGCGGCGCGGCGCGCCAGCCCCTCGGCCTCACCGTCGTCGGCGGCCTCATCCTCTCCCAGGCGCTCACCCTCTACATCACGCCGGTGCTCTACACCCAGCTCGACCGCCTCACCCGGCGGCGCAAGAAGAAGGCGTCCGCCTATCCCTGAGGCGGGCGGTTCCCACCCGCCGTCCCACCCGCTTTCCGAGGCGGTCCAATTGGGTTGTTCCCCTTGGGAAACCTGAGTACAGTGGACGACGACGTCCGGGACGGGGGAGACCAGCGGACCGGCACCGCCACAACCCGACAGTCATAGACCAACCGACATAGAACAGGGTGGAACCTCATGAAGCGCCTTACGACCATTCTGGGCACGGCTTTGCTCGCCGTTGCCCTGACCGGGCCGGCCTACGCCGCCAACGTCGTCATCAAGCTCGGCCACATCGCCGAACCCACGCACCCCTACGGCAAGGGTGCCGACCAGTTCGCGAAGCTCGTCGCCGAGAAGTCGGGCGGTGAGGTCGAGGTCAAGGTCTTCCCGAACTCGCAGCTCGGCGGCCAGAAGGACCTCATCGAGGGCCTGGTGTTCGGCTCCGTCGACATGGCGCTGGTGGGCACCGCCGCCCTCGGCCAGTTCCAGCCGCAGATTTCGCTGTTCGACCTGCCGTTCCTCTTCGACGACCGTCCGCACGCCTTCCGTGCGCTCGACACCGTCGGCATGGATATCGGCAAGGCCCTTGAGCCGCGCGGCATCAAGCTCCTCGGCTACATGGAAAACGGCATCCGCCACATGACCAACAACGTCCGCCCGATCAAGTCGCCGGCGGACATGAAGGATCTCAAGATCCGCGTGCAGACCAACAAGATCCACATCGAGATGATCAAGGCGCTCGGCGCTTCGCCCACCCCGATGGATCTCTCCGAGCTCTACTCGGCGATGCAGCAGGGCACCGTGGACGGCCAGGAGAACCCCTCCGCGCACATCTACACCAAGCGCTTCTTCGAAGTGCAGAAGTACGCCTCCCTCACCGCCCACGCCTACGCGCCGGAGCCGGTGCTGATCTCGATGATCACCTGGAAGAAGCTGACGCCGAAGCAGCAGAAGGCCGTCCAGGACGCCGCCAACGAGTCGATCGCCTGGCAGCGCAAGGTCTCCGAGGACCAGGACAACGAGTACTGGGACAAGATCAAGGCGACCGGCAAGATGGAAGTCATCACCGTCGACCGCAAGCCGTTCCAGGCCGCCACCAAGTCGGTGTACGCGATGTTCGCCAAGACCGTCGGCGAAGACAACATCAAGAAGGTCGAGGCGCTGTCCTCGAAGTAAGACGAACACCCTGCTCCGGCAGGCGGTTCAGAGGCCCGGGCGCTCGCGTCCGGGCCTTTTTGCTTGCCTCGGATCCGACACAATTCTCCGCCATATCCTGCGCGGGAAAACACGCGCCGCCGCCCTTCCGGATCGATCCGGGAGAGCCGCGGTGTTGTGCGTTGGGGATCGAACACGCGACCGCCGGCGCCGCCGGCCCTCGCTGGGGACAAGTTCATGGACCTGATTTTTCGCTATATCAGAAAGATCCTTTACGGGATCTCGGTCGTGGCGATGCTGGTGATGCTCGCGATCATCTTCCTGCAGGTGATCACGCGTTACATCTTCGGCTTCACCTTCGAGTGGTCGGAAGAGCTCGCGCGCTTCCTCTTCGTCTGGGCGGTGTTCCTCGGCTCGGCGCTGATCATGGGTGAGGACGGCCATCTCGCCGTCGAACTGCTGCCGCGCCTCCTCAAGGGCAAGAAGCCGGGCCTCGTGCTCGACGTCTTCATCAACGCCTGCGGCTACGTCTTCATCCTCCTGCTGATCGTGCAGGGCTGGCTGATGACCGAGACGATGACCTTCCAGGAAGCCCCGGGCTTGGGGATTCCGATG
>QKGW01000182.1 GCA_003250275.1 Alphaproteobacteria bacterium | reverse complement strand
GGAGGCCCTGCGGCTCCGGCGCTGGCCGAACAACTACGCCGACCTCGCCGCCTTCGTCGACCGGCTGGTCCACGACGCGCCCTATGACGATCGTATTATCGACGAAATCCCTGGGGTTGCGCCGGCCAGCGTTTCAAAACGGGACACCTCAGGCTTCGCCATCGATGTGAACCTACCCCTGCATGAGATCGAGGCGCAAATCATCGCCAAGGTGCTGGACGAGGAACACGGAAACAAGAGCAACGCCGCGGCCCGCCTGGGGATCGGCCGCAGCACGCTGTGGCGAAAACTGCAGGGCGCCGAGTAGTTCAAATTGATACAGCGTTTTTGTCATATTTCATGAGTTGCCGCGACAAACGCACAGCGCGACACTTCCCGAAACCAAAAGCCTATTGGGCGCTCCCATGACGATGGCCAGCCAATCGCGCCGGGGATCGCTCGTCACCAGGGAGGAACCCATGAAAATCAAGGCCACGCTGGATCGCATCCCCGGCGGCATGATGGTCGTTCCGCTGCTCCTCGCGGCGACGATCAACACCTTCGCACCCGATCTCCTGCGCATCGGCAACTTCACCGAAGCCCTGTTCGTGAAAAGCGCGGGTGCGCTGATCGCCCTGTTCCTGCTCTGCGCCGGATCGCAGATCAACATGCGCAACGTCGGCGTCTCGTTCGCCAAGGGCGCGACCCTCCTCACCGTGAAGTGGCTGGTCGGCGCTACGGTCGGGCTGATCGCCTACGCCCTCGCGGGCTCGGAAGGCCTGTTCCTCGGCCTCGCGCCGCTTGCGATCATCGCCGCGATGACCAACAGCAACGGCGGCCTCTACGTCGCCATCGTCGGCCAGTACGGCAAAGCGGACGACAAGGCGGCCTATTCCCTCCTCGCCCTCAACGACGGTCCGTTCCTCACCATGGTCGCGCTCGCGATCTTCGGCAGCATGGGCTTCGTCGACGGCTTCTTCTCGCTCGTCTCGTTCATCAGCGTGCTGCTGCCGATCGTCGTCGGCATGATCCTCGGCAACGCCGACGAAGACATGCGCGCCTTCCTTGCCAAAGGCAGCGACATGCTGATCCCGTTCTTCGCCTTCTCGCTCGGCATGGGGATCAACTTCCAGGCGATCATCACCGGCGGCGCGTCTGGCGTTCTGCTCGGCATCATGACCGTGCTGCTCACTGGCACCGCGGGCTTCATCGTCTTCCGTATGCTCGGCTGGAACCCGATCGTCGGCGCGGCGGAAGGCTCGACCGCGGGCAACGCCGTCGCCACGCCGATGGCGATTGCCACCGCCAACGCCGCCTTCGCCCCGGTGGCGAAGCTCGCCACCGTGCAGGTCGCGGCCAGCACCGTCACCACCGCGATCCTGCTGCCGCTGTTCATCAGCTTCCTCGTCAAGCGCTTCCACGTGAAGTCTGAGGCCGAGGACAGCGCGTCCGAGACCGCGTAACCACAAAGTACCCGGAGCTTGCCTCACCCCCCAACTGGCAGGCTCCGGCGGTCCGATTGTTCCTCAAACGTGCGGCCGGTCTTTCCCTCCGCGAAAACCGGCCGTTTTTTTCCGAGGCCTACATGACCATCGCCATCATCGCCGACGACCTGACCGGCGCAAACGACAGTGGCCTGCAATTCGCCTCCTACGGTCTCCCCACCAAGGTCTTTCTCGGAGATCCGCCCGAGGGGTTGATGCGAGGCGTGGCGGTCGCGGTGATCGACACCGAGACCCGCGGCCTCGAGGCCGCCGAGGTCGAAACCCTGATCGCCGCGGTCGCGGCGCGGGTGCGCGGGATCGCCGCGGAGCAGGTCTACAAGAAGCTCGATTCGACCATGCGCGGCCACGTCGGCCTCGAACTCTTCGTCACCGCCCGGACCCTCGACGCCAATCTCATCCTCGTTACGCCCGCCTATCCGGCGATGAAGCGCACCGTCGAGAACGGCCAGCTGCTGGTCGACGGCGTCCCGGTCGACAAGACCGCGATCGGCCGCGACCCCGGCTCGCCGGTGAAGAGCGCCGACCTCGCCGCGCTGATCTCGCCCCACATGCCGGGAACGCGCTGCCTCAACGTCGCGATCGCCGAACTCGCCCGGCCCGATGCGTTGACCGCCCGGCTCGGCGAGGCGATGCGGGACGCGCCGGTCTGCGCAATCTTCGACGCCGCCACCGACGCCGACCTTGCCGCGATCGCGGCATTCGGTGTGGACGCCGCGTCACGCCTCACGGCGAAGGTACTGTGGGCAGGTTCAGCCGGTCTCGCGGCGCAACTGCCCGCCGCCTGGGGCCTCGCGACCATGCCGCCCACCCCGCCCGCCCTCAGCGCCGCGACCCGGCCGCCGCTCCTCGTCGTCGGCTCGGTCAACCCGGTTTCGGTGGCGCAGACCGACGCGGC
>QKGW01000030.1 GCA_003250275.1 Alphaproteobacteria bacterium | reverse complement strand
CTGCGGCACCGCGAAGCGCAGGCCGGTGATGTCGGCGGTTTCGAGGTGCGGCTGATCGCCGCCCGCGAGGAAGGCGTCGAGCAGCGCGCAGTCGGTGATGCCGTGGGCGAGCGGCCCGACGGTGTCGAGACTGGTGGAAAGCGGCACGCTGCCGCGCAGATCGGAGCGCGCATGGCTCGGTTTGAACCCAGCGAGGCCGCAGAACGCCGCGGGAATGCGCACCGAACCGCCGGTATCCGAGCCGATCGCCGCCGCCGCCATGCCGAGGGCGACCGACACCGCCGCGCCCGACGACGAACCGCCGGGAATGCGGGTCTTGTCCCACGGGTTACCGGGGGTGCCGAAGTGCGGGTTGATGCCGAGGCCGGAGAAGGCGAACTCGGTCATGTTGGTGTGGCCGACGATCACCGCGCCCTGGGCGCGCAACCGCGCGATCGCGGGGGCGTCGGCGGCGGCGGGCGGCGCATCGGCGAGTGCGGTGGAGCCCGCGCGCGTCACCTGCCCGGCGACGTCGAAGAGGTCCTTGACCGAGATCGGAATGCCCGCGAGCGGCCCGATGCGCACGCCCGCGCGGTGGCGCAGGTCGACCGCCTCGGCCTCGGCGCGCGCGGCGTGGGCGAACACCTCGGTGAACACCGTCGCGCCCGCGGGCGAGACGGCGCGTTCGAGCGCCGCGCCGACGAGCGAGGACGCCCCCTCCTCCGCGACGTGGTGGCGCAACTGGAAGAACGGCCGAAGATCGGTGAACATGTCCGCCTCCTCAGGCGATGACGGGAAGAACGTCGATGTCGTAGGCGTGGGTAAGACGGCGGCCGCGCACCGGGTCCTCGAGTTCAAGCTCGAAGCGCGTCGACGGGCGAATGCCGCCGATCGCCGGAACCGTGCCACAGAACATCGCGGTGCCATCGGAGAACGGTGCGAAGTCCTTCTCCCAGCCCTCGATCAGGGTGCGCGGCGTCAAGAGGCCCTTCACCCCGCCCTCCTGGTAGAGCACGCGCGTGCCGTCGATGGTGGCGTAGCTGCGCAGGATCAGGTCGTCCCAGTGCGGCGCGACCTCCTCGTAGGCCCAGAGTTCGGCGCCGATCGGCTTCGCGCACATCTGCTTCGACACCGCGACCGAATAGCTCTCGACCTGGCGGTCGGTGTGATCGGAACCGACGCCGACCCAGAGGTGGCCGCCGAGATTGAGCACCACCGCCTCGGCCTCGCCCGAGCCCTCGCTCCCGAGCGCCTGGATCACCGGCGCGGTGGTCAGCATCGCGGCGGAGACGCGGTAGTAGAGCGGCACCGTGGACGGCGGCGCGACGCCGAGGGCGGCAAGCTCGTCGACGTGGTGCATCACCGCGGCGCGGTCACGCCCGGCCCAGCCGGCGATCACCAGAGTGCGCACGTTGCCTTCGGGGGCGGCGCCGTCCGGGGTGGTGAAACTCGGCATTTCGGTCTCCGTGGTCAGTGCATCGCCTCGGGGAGGAACAGCGCAATGGACGGGAAGGCGATCAACAGCCCGGCCATCACCAGCATCAGGAGTGCGTAGGGCGTCGCGCCCATGATCACGTCGGAGAACGCGCCGCGGCCGCGGACGCCCTGCACGACGTAAAGATTTAGACCGACCGGCGGGGTGATCAACGCCATCTCGACGAGGAGAATGAGGAGAATGCCGAACCAGATCGGGTCGTAGCCGAGGCTCACCACCACCGGCGCGATCACCGGAATGGTGATCACCATCAGCGACAGGGTCTCGATGAAGAAGCCGAGGATGATGTAGATCAGCACGATCAGCAGCATCGTCGCGAGCGTGCCGAGGCCGCTCTGCGCCACCAGCTGGCTGAGCGCCTGCGTCGCCCCCACCGCCGACAGCACGAAGTTGAGGAAGTACGCCGAGACGATGATCAGCATGATCATCGCGGTGGTGCGCATCGTCCCGAGGATCGCGCGGTTGAGCATGTCGAGGGTGAGGGTGCGCGTCACCTGCGCGATCGCGAGCGAGGCGAGCACGCCGATCGCGGCGGCCTCGGTCGGCGTCGCCCAGCCGGTGTAGATCGAGCCGATGATCAGCGCGAACAGCCCGAACATCGGGATCAACTGGAGGATCCCCTTGCCGCGCGCGCGCCAGGAGTGGTGGCGGATCGGCCCACCGAGGTGCGGCTTCCAGGTGCAGATCAGCGCGGTCCCGGCGATGAACATCAGCGCGAGCAGGGTGCCGGGCAGAATGCCGGCGACGAACAGGCGCGGGATCGAGGTTTCGGTCATGAAACCGTAGACGATCAGGTTGATCGACGGCGGGATCATGATCCCGAGGGTGCCGCCCGCCGCGATCGACCCGGCGAACAGGCGTTCGTCGTAGCCGAGCGCGCGCGCCTGCGGCATCGCCACGGTGCCGACGGTGGCGGCGGTCGCGACCGAGGAACCCGAGGTCGCGGAGAAGAACGTCGCGGTGCCGATGTTGGCGTGCAGGAGGCCGCCCGGCAGCCACGAGAGCCAGGCTTCGAGCGCGCCGTAGGTCATCCGCGCGATGCCCGAGCGCACCAGGATTTCGCCGAGCAGGATGAACAGCGGGATCGCGATCAGAAGGAAGCTGTCCGAGGCCGACCACAGCACCTCGCCGAGCGCGCGGTGCAGCGGGAAGCGCGAGTAGGTCTCGGAGAGGAACATGCCGAGGCCCATCAGCGTCGCCGCGATCGGGATCGACAGCAGCATCAGGACGATGAGGACGACGAAAGCGACACCGATCATTGGCCGAGCTCCTCAGCGTCCGGGGCTTCTTCTTCGATCTGCTCGTCGACCGTGGAACTGCCGGCGAGGCGGCGCACGGTGTCCGCGTCGGCGGTGATCGCGGCGATCACCACCCGCCCGAGGAGCAGCAGCGTCGCGAAGGCGAACCACAGCCAGCCCGCCACCCAGAGCGCCTGCGGGATCCACATCGGGGTGTGGAGCGGGGTGTTGGAAACGGTATCGCGGGCGAGGGTCTCGCCGAGCACGCCGGTGGCGGCCTGCGCCGCCATCACCGCGAACGCGGCGAAGGCGGAGAGCGCCAGCACGTCGAGCGCGAGCCGCCCTTTCGGCGCGAGACGCACGTACCCGGCATCGATGCGGATGTGCGCCTTGTGGAACAGCGCGTAGGCGAAGCTCCAGCTCGCCGAGATGCCGAGCGTGTAGCCCGAATATTCGAACGACAGGCCGAGGGAATGGCCGACGGTGCGGCGCATCACGATCTCGGTGCAGATCAGCAGCACCATCGCCAGCAGCATCACGCCGCCGCACCACGCGAACAGGCGCGAGAGGCGTTCCACCCGGTGCAGGAGTCGGTCGTAGGTTTCGAGCATCGCGGGCGTCCTCGCGGGTGGAGCCGGGGCCGGCGCGAACCGGCCCCGGCGCTGCGGATTACTTCTTCGCGGTCAGGCCGACGACCTTGCCGACGGTGGCGTTCCACTTGTCGACGTAGGCGGCCTCGGTGCGGCTCGCCCAGCTCGGCAGCACCTTGTCGGTGAGGAGCTTGCGCGCGGCCGCGACGTCGGCGTCGGAAACCGGCACCAGCTTCATCGTTCCGGCCTTGCCGTGCGAGCACGCGGGCGTGCCCTGGCCGGTGAGGCAGGCGATGCCCTGCTGGGTGTCCGCCTCGGCGGCGGCCCACACCGGCTCCTCGTACTTCTCCTTCACTTCCTTGGCGATGAAGGCCTGGGTGTCGGCGTCGAGGCTCTTCCACTTCTTCAGCGAAATCGCGGTCACGACGTCATCCCAGCCGCCCATCGGCATCGGGTAGAGCACCTTCGAGACCTCGTGCCAGCCGGACGAATAGCCCGACAGCGAGCCGGTCACGGCGCAGTCGATGACGCCGCGCTGGAGCGCGCCCGGCACTTCGGAGAACGCCATCGTCACCGCCTCGGCGCCGGCGGCGTTGAGGAACTCGGCGGCCGACCCGCCGGAGGAGCGGACCTTGAGCCCCTTGATGTCGGAGAGGCCCTTGATGTCCTTGTTACAGAACAGCATCTGCGCCGGATACGGCACCACCGCGAGGACGTGCGCGTCGAAGCGCTTGCCGAAGGCTTCGTCGAGCACCGGCTTGTAGGCCATCGCCACCGCCTTGGCGGTCTTGGGGTCCTGCGCGAGCATCGGAATGTCGAGGCCTTCGACCTCGGGCGCGTCGGCGACGGTGTAGTCGGCCACCGTCGACCCGATGTCGAACACGTTCTTGGCGAGGATGCGGTAGACCTCGGCGCCCTTCAGGCCCATCTGGTCGAAGGTCGAAACCTCGACCTTGATCTTGCCCTTCGAATCCTCGGGCAAGGTCTTGCCCCAGAACGGCTGTTCGAACTGCTTGAACAGCACCAAGCCGCTCCAGCTACCGACGTAGGTGAGGCTTGCGCCTTTCATCTCCGCGTTCGCGGCACCCGCGCCGCTCACCAGGGCGATCGCGGTCGTCGCCAACAAACCTTTCCAGAAACGCATCTTGGCCTCCTTGGGATTATTGTTTCGTCTCCAGGACTCAACCCGCCGCGACACCCATGATTTCGGCGTTGCGGATATCGGTTATCAGCATGTGGCCCGGGTCGTGGGCAATCGCAAACGGCAAGCCGGCTTTTTCCAGCACCGCCTGAGGAGTCACACCGCAGGCCCAGAACACCGGCACTTCGCCGTCTTCGATCGGCACCGCGTCGCCGTATTCGGGCTGCGCGATGTCGCGGATGCCGATCCCTGCGGGGTCGCCGAAGTGCACGGGCGCGCCGTGGGCGAGCGGCATCCGATCGGAAAGACAAATGGCGCGGATCGCGTCCGCGGGTTTGAACGGGCGCATACTCACCACCAGCGGCCCGGCGAAGCGGCCACGCGGCGTGGTGGCGATGCCGGTCTTGTACATCGGCACGTTGCAGCCGCAGTCGATGTGGCGGACCGGCAGCCCGGCGTCGATCAGCGCGTGCTCGAAGCTGAACGAGCAGCCGAGCGCGAAGGTGACGAGATCGCCGCGCCAGACCCGCGAAATGTCGGAAACGCGCTCGACCGCAACGCCGTCCTTGAAGATCTTGTAGCCGCACACGTCGGTGCGGATGTCGAGGTCCTTGGCCACCGCGGGCAGAGCCGGATCGCCGGGCTCGGAAACCCCGAGCAGCGGACACGGCTTCGGGTTGGCCTTGCAGAAGGCGAGAAAGTCGGCGGCGAATTCCTTGGGGATGATCGCGAGGTTGGCCTGAACGAAACCGTCCGCCATGCCCGCGGTCGGCGCGTCCAGTTCGCCGGTGCGGATCAGCGCGCGCACTTCGGCCGCGCTCTTGGTGCGGAGACGGGAAATCTCGAAGGAATTCATGCCTGCGTCCTCCATGGTCCCGAGCAGGGTGTCATGGTGACAAAAGCGATTGATCGCGTCCAACTGCGATTCTTGATGATTTCCGATCAGGAATGCCTATTCATTGGGCGGCGTAAAGGTTGTGCTCGTTTGCTGTGCGATACGCGAGGTCGGAGACCGCGCGCGGCAACGCCGTGTCGCTGGCATGAGGGAACGACGCGGTAAAGGTGAGCGCCGGCAGGGCGGCGGCGACGTCGAGGCGAACGAGTTCACCCGAGTCCAGTTCCCGCTGCACCACCTGCTGCGGCAGGGCGCAGATGCCGATGCCGTCCACCGCCATCCGCACGATCGTCGAGATCGAGCTGCTGTTGTGGATGCGCGGGCGGATGCCGGCGGAGCGGAACAGGGTTTCGAGATCCATGTGCGGGCGCGAGCTGCGCGGGAAGGTGATCACCGGCATCCGCGACAGGTCGTCGAGCTGGAGCTTCCGGCCCGGCAGTTTGAGGCGCGGGCTGCCGAGCCAGACCAGCGGATACGCGCCAAGCGGCAGGTTCTCGATGTCGGGGTTGGAGACCGGCCCCATCAGGAAGGCGATGTCGATCTCGCGCGCGGTGAGGCGGCGCAGCAGGTTGACGGTGATGTCGATGTCGAGTTCGAGCGAGAGCGCGGGGTAGCTTTGCGCGAGGCGTTCGATCAGGCGCGGCAGCCAGGTGTGGACGATGGTCTCGACCACGCCGAGGACGATGGTGCCCTGCACCGCCGCCGGGTCGCCGACCTTCGCCTCCATCTCGCCCTTGAGCGCGAGGATGCGCTCGGCGTAGGGGATCAGGTCGCGCCCCTTCGGGGTGAGCGCGACGGCGCGGGCGCTGCGCTCGAACAGGCGCACGCCGAGTTCCTCCTCGAGCCCGCGGATGCGCGCGGAAACCGACGGCTGCGTGGTGTTGAGACGATCCGCCGCAAGCCGGAAGCCGCCGAGGCGGGCGATCCAGAGGAAAGTTTCGAGTGCGCGAAAATCCATGGCCGGTCGAGCCCTGTACCGATGCCGTCCGGTGAGTTTAATCCCTTGCCGGCGAAAGCGAAAGCGCAGTCTCCCCGCGACCGCCGGCAGGTGAATGCCCACAGAATTTGTAATGATATAGCATTTTCCCGTTGACCCGGCGCAGCGGCAGAGGTACGACCGGCTCTAGTCGGTGTCCCGCACGGTGCGGGATGAAAAGGGAATCCGGTGCGGCGCATTCGCCAAATCCGGGGCTGCCTCCGCAACTGTAAGCGGCGAGCGCACGGCCACCATGCCACTGGGAAACCGGGAAGGCGGCCACGACGCGACGACCCGCGAGCCAGGAGACCTGCCGATCACGTCGCTTGCCCGGATGCGGAGGTATCCAGGGGACGGTGAAACGACCGTTGCGGTGACGTATTTCGTGCCGCAGCGGTGGGGGAGACCACCATTGCGGCGTCGGCCACAGCGCTCTCGCGCGCCTGCAATGGGGGACACCATGCACTTCACGCCGCGTCTCGCGGTCGGTCTCGGGCTCGCCGCCCTCCTTCCCGCCACCGCCCTCGCCGAGGAGAACCTCGGCACCCTCACGATTTCCGCCAACCGCACGCCGACGGAGGTCACCTCCTCGGGCAGCGCCGTCACCGTGATCACCGCCGAAGAGGTAGAGAAAAAGCAGGCGGCGACCGCGCTCGACGTGATCCGCGACGTGCCCGGCGTCAGCCTCGCGACCTCGGGCGGCAGCGGCAAGACCACCTATCTCTCGATGCGCGGCATCCCGAGCAAGGGCATCCTGATCCTGATCGACGGCGTCAACGTCGCCGACGCCGCCGCGACCCAGGCGATCTACGACCTCACCAACCTCCCCGCCGACGACATCGAACGCGTCGAGGTGCTGCGCGGCAACCAGAGCACCCTCTACGGCTCGGAGGCGATGGGCGGGGTGATCTCGATCACCACCAAGAGCGGCAAGGGCTCGGGCAAGGTGATCACCGGCGAGACCGGCGCCGAGTGGGGCAGCCGCGGCACCGCCAAGGGCTACCTCAACGCGCGCGGCGAGACCGGCGGCGTCTATTACGCCGGCGGCATCTCGGGCCTCACCACCCAGGGCTTCGACATCTCGCGCAGCGGCCCCAACGAGGCGGACGGCAACAAGACCGGCGCCGCCAATCTCAAGATCGGCAGCGATCTCGTCACCGACGTCGGCGTCCTCGACCGCCTCAATCTCGAGGTCTCGGGCCGCTACCTCAAGGCCTCACCCGAGTACGACGGCTGGGGCACCAACAGCTCGGTCGACGACGATTCCACCGGCCGCACGATCGAGCAGTCGGGCAAGGTGGCGGCGACCGTCGACCTCTTCGACGGAATGCTCTCGAACGCGTTCTCGGCGGCGCAGGCGAAGAGCCGCCGCGACTACCACGACGCCACCTACGGCGAGACCTTCTACGACGGCGAGATCACCAAGTACGAGTACCAGGGCACCTTCAAGCCGGTCGAGCACAACACCCTGGTGTTCGGCGCCGACCACCGCCGCGACCACATGACCTCGGACGCGATCTCGGCGAAGTCGGCGACCAACGACGGCGTGTTCGGCAACTACATTCTCGGCCTGCTCGACGACGATCTGACCCTCACCGCGGGCGTCCGCCACGACGATCACGAGACCTTCGGCGGCCACACCACCTGGCGCACCACCGTCGCCTACCGCATCCCCGAAACCGGCACGCGCTTCCACGCCGGCTACGGCACCGGCTTCCGCGCGCCGAGCCTCTACGAGCTCTACGAAACCGCCTGGGGCACCGGCAACCCGGACCTCAAGCCCGAGGAAAGCCGCGGCTACGACGTCGGCTTCGAGCAGAGCGTGCTCGACGACCGCGTCACCTTCGGCTCGACCTTCTTCAACAACCGCCTGAAGAACGCGATCATCGCCAACTCGGGCACCGGCTGGCAGAACGAGAACGTCGCCTCGGCGCGCGCCTACGGCTTCGAGAACACCGTCACCGCCGAGATCACCGACGAGATCAGCCTCACCGTCAACCACACCTACACCCAGGCGCGCGACAACTCGACCGGCGCGGTGCTCGCCAACCAGCCGCACCACACCGGCAACGCGCGCCTCACCTACGCGCCCTCCGCGGTCGACGGGCTGGAGACCTGGGCGGCGGGACGCACCGCGACGTGGAGCTACGACAACGGCACCTCCTCGTACCTCGGCGGCTATCTGGTGTGGGATTTCGGCGCGTCCTACGCGGTCAACGAGACGGTGAGCGTCTACGGACGCATCGAGAACATCGCCGACAAGACCTACGAGACCAAGGGCGGCTACGCCGCCGGCGGCCGCGCCGGGTTCGTCGGCCTGCGCGCGAAGTTCTAAGAGCCCCACGGCCGGGGCGCGCGAGCGCTCCCCAACGCCGGACCCGGAGGGGGAGACCCCTCCGGGTTTTTCTTGAGAGACGCACCCCCTTCGCCCGCGTCATGCCCGGGTCGAGCCCGGGCATCCACGGGGTTTCGCGTTCCGACGGCGGGCAAAAACATGGTCCCCCGGGTCAAGCCCGAGGGTGGCGAACGGACGAACGGGGAAAGGCTGCGCCCTCGCAGCTCCGCTCCGCCGAGCCCCACTCCGCTACGCCCCTCTTCCCCGTCATGCCCGGGCTCGACCCGGGCATCCACGGGTTTTTACGCCGCCAGCCGCGCGGCCGCAGCGACGAAGGCGTCGACCTCCGATGCCTCGGTCGCGAACGCGCACACCAGCCGCACCACGCCGGGAGCCCAGCGGTCGTGGTAGAAGGCGAACCCCTCCGCCAAAAGGCCGTCGATCAGCGGCTTCGGCAGCTTGCAGAAGAGA